>DASYCR010000032.1:0-2083 GCA_036500095.1 Polyangiaceae bacterium | reverse complement strand
GATCTATGCGACGAGCTGGGGCTGTGCGTCTGGAACGAGGGCATCGGCTGGCAGCACACGACAGAGCACCTGTCGGATGCGCGCTTCATCGAGGCACAGCTCGCGCACTTGCGCGAAATGGTCGCGATGAGCCGCAATCATCCGAGCGTGATCTTGTGGGGAGCTCTGAACGAGGGTCACAGCCAGGAGGAGGCGGCGCGGCCCGGCTACGAGCGGCTTCTCGGAGAGCTGCGCGCGCTGGACAACACACGGCCGGTCACGTTCGCCTCCATGTTCGGGCACAGCGATCGCTGCTTCGATCTCGCCGACGTAGTTTCAGTGAACACCTATCCGGGTTGGTATCAGCACGAGCTCGAAGATATCCCACTTGAGCTCGAGCGTTTGCTCGCGCACCTCGAGCGCACGCAACCCGAAAAGCCGGTGATCATCTCCGAGATCGGCGCGGCTGCGGTCTTGGGTTGCCACGAGCTGGGCGGCGGACGCTGGACGGAGGAATATCAAGCACGGCTGCTGGAAGCCGTGATCGCGAAGCTGTTCGAGCAAGACCGCGTCGCGGGCCTCGCGATCTGGCAATACTGCGACACGCGCACGACGGATCGCCTGAGCACGGTGCTCGGCAAGCCGCGCGGCTACAACAATAAGGGCCTGCTCGACGAGTACCGCCGTCCGAAGCTCGCGTACGGCGCGGTGCGCCGCGCCTTTCATCTCCTCAAAAAGCGCACGTAGCGGCGACTCCGTGGTCACGCGGGTGTGCAGTTGATGCGGACGAGCTCAGCCGCTGACGAGCGTGCCGTTTTGATAATCTTCGAAAGCTTGTTCCAGCTCAGCGTCGGTGTTCATCACGAACGGACCGCGCCGAGCGACGGGCTCGCCAATTTTTCGTCCGGCTACGAGCAGCAGCCGCGCGCCTGGCGCGCTACGCGCCGCGACGACTTGGCCCGGACTAAAGACGGCGATCTGTCCCGCGTTCACCGCTTGCAACGAGGCCCCCAGCTCGGCCGCGCCCTCGAGCACGTAAGCGAACACCGTGTGGTCGCGCGCTAACTCGTGCTCGAAACGGGCACCCGACGGCAAGCGCAGATCGAGCAGCGTGGGCGCGACACTGATGCCGTCGACCGGGCCGCGCTCGGCGCCGAGGTCACCCGCGACGAGCCGCACCGGCGCTCCCGCAACGCTCAGCTCCGGGATCCGATCGGGCGCGACGTTCTGATAGCGCGGACGCATCAGCTTATCGGCGCGCGGCAAGTTGACCCAGAGCTGCAGGCCCCAAAACACGCTGCCATCCGGGTTCGGCATCTCGGAGTGCACGATGCCGTGACCCGCGGTCATCCACTGCGCGCTGCCCGCGACGAGCTGGCCGCCTTGGCCGACGCTATCGCGATGCTGCATGAAGCCGCTGATCATGTACGTCACGGTCTCGAAGCCGCGATGCGGGTGCGTGGGGAAGCCTTTGACGTAATCTTCGACGCGATCGCTGTGGATCTCGTCCAGGAGCAGAAATGGATCGAGCAGCGAGAGCGCGCGCGAACCGATGCTGCGACGCAGGCGCACGCCCGCGCCTTCCATCGTCGGAGCCGCATCCATGACGAAGGCGACGCGGCGAACGTCCCGCGGGGCGGCCGCAGGGGCAGCGCCTCGCATCTGCGTTTCCGCGGAGCGACACGCGCTTGCTCCAAACGCTACCGCAGGCAGCGCCAGCGCGGCCGAGCGCAGCCAATCACGCCGAGAACGCTGCGCGACCATGGGCGGAGCTTAGCAGATCAGTGCGCGTCGGCTGGCGCGCCGCCGCCTGGCTTCGGGCGTTTGAGAAAAAATACCAGCACGAGCGAGGCCAAAAATAACAGCGTGACGCGCGCAAACCCCTCGTTGAAGCTCAAAATCAAGGCTTGAACCCGCACTTTGAACTCGAGCACCGATTCGGGCACGAGATCGGACGTGAAGGTCTGCTGCCCGAGTGAGCCGCGAAGCGCGGCCAACCGCTCCTGCACTAGCGGATTTTCCGGATTGATGGCCTCACGCAGGTACGAAGCGTGGATCTTGCTGCCGCGATCCACGAGCAGCCCCATCCAGGCCGTACCGATCG
>DASYCR010000031.1:0-1584 GCA_036500095.1 Polyangiaceae bacterium | reverse complement strand
CACTCGCCGATCGTCCCGCCGCGCGTTTTTAGCCGTCTCCCTCTCAGAGCGACGGCCGCGGTGGACCACGGTGGACCACGAGAAGTCGCTCCCTCTCTGCACATCCTGACTCACGCCGCCGCGTCCCTGCCGCTCTCCCTCTCTTCGCCCCTCACGTCGCCCCGCTCCCTCCGCCGTCTCCGTCACCGCCCGCGACACCAGAGCCTCCCCAGGCTCCAAGAGTTGCGCGCCCCATAGGATTCGAACCTATGACCTACGGCTCCGGAGGCCGTCGCTCTATCCAGCTGAGCTAGGGGCGCGTGAGCGGGACGATGTAGCGCAGCTTGGCGGGGCAGGGAAGTGTGCGGCGAATCGATGCGGATTCGGGGTGGTTCGCGTGGGTCGGGGTCTTGCATGCCGCGATTAACTCACGCGCGCAAAGTCCCGCCGGCCATTGGAAGTAGCCGATAGCTCACGAGTTGGCTCGGTGCGCTTAAGGCGCCGCAAGTCTTGCCGTTCGGTCTCAGCGCCATGTCGCCGTTGAGGCCTCCCTTCGAACAGGATTCGATCGACACGCTGCCGGCGCCCCCCGAACGTCCGTCGCCCATTCAGCGTCAGGTGTACCCGATCGACCCGGGTGAGTTCGAAGAAGAGATTCCGACGGTGGTGCGCGTGCGTAAGCCGGGCTACGTGCCGCCGCCGAGTCGTCCGCCGGCTTCCTGAAAGGCGCGACGAGCGGTCCTGAACGCGCTACGTTCGCGCGCATGCAGGTCACCGTCGTTCCCTGTCTGAAGGACAACTACGCTTACATCCTGTGCGCCGAGGGTTCCACGCGCGCGGTGCTGGTCGACGCGAGTGAAGCGGCGCCCGTCGAGCGCGCGCTTGAGTCGCTGGGGCTCACGCTCGGCGCCATTTTGGCCACGCATCATCATCACGATCACGTCGGCGGCAACGCGGAGCTGTGCGCGCGGCGCGCGGGGCTGCGCGTGTTCGGCCACAGCTCGGATCGCGGGCGCATTCCGGAGCAAACGGACTTTCTCGAGCACGGGCAAGCGATCGAGGTCGAGGGTTTGCGCTTTTCCATCCTGCACATTCCGGGGCACACGCTCGGCGCGGTGGGCTACTTCGGGCACGGCGCGGTGTTCACGGGCGATACGCTGTTTGCGGCGGGCTGCGGGCGTTTGTTCGAGGGTACGCCGGCGCAGATGTACGAGTCGTTGAACGTGAAGCTCGCGGCGTTGCCCGACGATACGCGCGTGTATTGTGGACACGAATACACGGCGTCGAATTTGCGCTTCGCCGCGCACGTCGAGCCGAGCAACGCGAACGTCAGCGCAAAAGCCGAGCGCGTCGCCGCCCTGCGCGCGCGTGGCGAGCCGACCGTGCCGTCCACGCTCGCGGAGGAGCGTGCCACGAATCCGTTCATGCGCTGCGACAGCAGCGAGCTCATCGCCAGCGTCCGGAGTCGTCTCACCGAAGATCGCTCACCCGCCGCGGTGCTGGGCGCGGTGCGCGCCGCCAAGGACTCTTTTTGAGGCGATGCGTCGGCCATCGTTCCGAGCTCGGCGGGCGCTGGTCTGCGTGTCGCTTGCGTGGGCTTGCCTT
>DASYCR010000030.1:0-2498 GCA_036500095.1 Polyangiaceae bacterium | reverse complement strand
GAGCTCAGTGTGGTCGACGCTGCAGGAGCTACCGACAGTCGACGAGTCGACGGCTCCAGTTGCGACGAGGTCGCGCGGGGGCTGTCGCTGACCGCGTCCCTGGCGCTCGATCGCATGCTGCCGCCCCATGCCGATGCCGCTCCTCCCGACGCGCACAACACGCCCCCGACAGATGCCGGCGATGGAGTGAACTCGAAAAGTGCGTCCGAACCTGGTGGCGCGGACGCAAGCAAGACGCCCGCGTCTCGGCCGAGCGAGCCGCCGCCGCCGCGACAAGAAACGGCTCCGGCCGAGCCAACGCAGGAACCCTCGGGACCGCCGACGCCTCGCGCGCACACGCCGATTTTTACCGAGCTCGGACTCGAAGCGGCCGCCGCGGAGCTCGTGGCACCCAAATGGGACCTGGGCGGCGGTCTGTCCGCCCGCGTCCATCAAGGCACGAGCGGGCCGACACTCGGTTTAGAGGTGCTCTATTTGTCGAACGACGCCCTGTCTGCATCACCGGACCTCGTGGTGAGTTGGGCTGGAGCGGCGCTCAGCGCGTGCCCGCTGCGCATGCCGATCGGAGCGCCGTTCTGGTTCGAGCCGTGCGCACTTGGCTCGGGCGGTCGGTTATCCGTCTCGGATCGACTCGCGCTGCACAAACACTCGAGCACGCGTTCCTGGTGGAGCGCCGGCGGACTATTGCGCGGCGGCTGGGACGTGGCCGCCGAAACCTCGGTTTACTTCGAGATTGGCTTGAGTATTCCGCTCGTGGAGCGCCGCTTCGTGATCGAAGACCCGGTGCAGGCTGTGGGCCGCACCCCCCTAGGATCCGTGCTTTTCGCCATAGGTTTGAGTTATCGTTTGTAGGGACTGTGCAAACTCTCGAAGCTCGGTCATGATCAACTCCTGGCTCGCCGGGAATTAACAGCACCGATGCCCGAATTCGCCGTGACCGGAGTGCTTCCAGTCGACGGTTTGGGTGTTCCGCCGCAATCGGCCTCGAGGCCGATCCAGAGCCGATCACCTGCGTCCGAAGCGCGCTTGCGTGGAATGGTCGATGCCCACCTGAGTTTCGTGGCGCGCGTGCTGCGCAATGCCGGAACGCCGGCGGCGGAGGTAGACGACGCGGTGCAACGCACCTTCATCGCCGCCTCCAACCGCCTGGAGGACATCCGCCGCGGCGCGGAAAAGAGTTTTTTGCTGCAGACGGCGCTGCACGTCGCCGCGCACGCGCGGCGCACGCTCGCGCGCCGGCGTGAGGTGCAGGGTGACGAGATGCCGGAACTGGTCGAGGCGTTCGCGACGCCCGAGCAGCTGACGGATCAGAAGCGCCTGCGCGTGGCGCTCGACGGCGTGCTGGCGAGCATGGAGCCCGAGCTTCGCACCGTCTTCACGCTGTTCGAGTTCGAAGAGCTGAGCTCGGCTGAAATCGCGAGCGCGCTCGGCATTCCGCGCGGCACCGTCGCCTCGCGCTTGCGGCGGGCGCGTGAGGAGTTTCGTGAACGCGTCGCCGCCCTACACGCGCCGTACGGCAGGGGAGCTGCATCGTGAGCGATCCCCGTCGGCTACGCGAAACCGGTTGCAGCGATCTCGAGCGCGCCTTGCTGGATGTCGGCTCGGTCTCGCCCGATTCGACCCACGCGCGCGTGAAGACACTGGCCGCGCTCGGTCTGGCCGGGACGGCGGCGCTTTCGGCCGGCGCCGCCAGCGCGTCGTCGCCATGGCTCTTGCGCTTGGGTCTCAGCAAGCTGCAAGTGGTGGTGTCCATGGCCAGCGCGGCGACCGCGCTGTCGGTGGGCGTGTTCGTGTGGGAGCAGCATCGCGTGGCGCAAGGCAAGGCGGACACTCAGGCGGTCGCGCAGGTCGCCGCTCCGGCCAAACCGCTCGCGCTGGTGCGCCCGGACGCGCCAGACAACGTCCCTTCTCCGGCGACGGACGCACCGAGCGATGCCGCGCCGAACCTCGTCCCGGCTCACCGCAAGAGCGACCGTCGCGATAGCGCGCCACTGGCTGCCGAGCTGGAGGCGCTCGACGCGGCGCGTGCTGCCCTCTCGCGCGGCGACGCGGGCGGCGCGCTCTCGCGCTTGGACGCCTATGCGCGCGCTTACCCAGCGGGGCGTCTGGTGCTGGAAGCCGAAGTGTTGCGGATCGACGCGCTCTCGCGCAGCGGCCAGACGACTCAGGCGCGGCAGCGGGCAGAAGCCTTCCTGCGTCGCTACCCGAACAGCGTGCTGGCGCCACGCGTGCGTAGCTACGTCGGAGGCTAGGGGTCTTTAGTTTTTGTTGGGCGGAGTGTCTCGCATTCCGCTTGGCGGGGCTTTGCGTCCCTGAGCGTCGAGCACATGTTTTCTGGAGTTCTGGCTGGAAACTGTCATGCGACTGCTCCGACCTGTCGGAAAGCATGCGCCGGGTCCGCCGGCTCTCATTGGGTAGTGGCCCTCGGTTCCACGCCGTGATCTGCCGCTGCGAGTCTGAAGTGCCGTGTTGCGGGGCATTCGCCCTGCACCCTAGCG
>DASYCR010000029.1:0-1565 GCA_036500095.1 Polyangiaceae bacterium | reverse complement strand
TGGACCCGTTTTTGCACGCAAACTGGGCAAGCCGAGACAACGGACGGAGGATGGAATGCAGATCCAGATCAACACCGATAACAAGGTCGACGGTCACGAGAAGCTCGCCAACTACGTGCGGAGCGTGGTTGAAGGTGCCGTGGGCAGGTTCAGCCAGCACATCACGCGCGTGGAGGTGCACTTGGGGGACGAGAACGGAGCCCATACAGGCCCCGAAGAGAAGCGCTGCATGATGGAAGTGCGCGTCGAGAGTCGTCACCCGATCGCCGTCACGCACCGTGCCACGACCCTAGGGCTCGCGGTCGACGGCGCCGCTGGCAAGCTGAAGCGGTCCATCGAGCATGATGCGCGTCGGCTGCGCGGTCGTCGTCACTAGCGCTCGACCCGACCTATCCGCTACACGAGTTTCAAAATGGCTCGGCCGGCTGGGCCCGGCGCGCAGTGAGCGCCTTCCTGAAATGTCGCCTAGCCACAGAGCGCGGCGGCCGACCCCTGCGGCGCGCCTGGCGCCTCAGCGAACGGGAGGCGCTTCCGACTCGAACCAGCCGTTGCCGCGGCGCGGAGGGGCAGGCGGCTCGGTTTGTCGACCAGGCCCGGAGCCGTCAGGGCCATTTTCGATCGGGCCCGGTTGCGCAGGCTCGGGCTCGCGGAACACCGCTTCTCGCTCGCGCACTTCGTGCCTGAGTGCGTCGAGCTCGAGCAGCGTCTGCTCCCGCAATTGCTCGTAGCTCGCGCTCACGTTTCGCTCTTCGTCTTCGCAATCCCCGCCTTCTTCGTGACAACGCGCGGCAACGCCCAGGGCGTCTTGATAGACGACATCGCACGATTCGAAGTTGTCGCACTGGGCGCTCATGGCACCGGGGCGTTCACCCAAGCGCGCGCCAACGCCTGCGCCCGCGTTGAAGGCGCAACCAGACAAGACCACGGTGACGGCGAAGATCAGCGGAGCGGGGCGCATGCTCCCCCTTTTCAGCACGCTTTCGCGACGCTGGCCAGTCCAGAAATGCCGCTCGGAAAGAGCATTCTGGCGCGGGGCCGCCCGTAAGATCCAGCTCAGGAATCCAACACCGCCCGCACCTTGGCCGCGAGTGACGCGGGCGTGATCGGCTTCTGCAAAAATGCGACCCCCTGATCGAGCACCACGCTGTCGCCCGAACGCGACTCGCGCTCCCCGCTCGAACGCCGCGCGCCACAGCGCGTGCTCGTCAGCGAATTCTATTGATGGTCACCGAGCGCCGCTCAACCCGTCACAGCCTTCGGCGGCGCGTTTCGCGCTCGATATGGGCGCGCTATCTCACCACCGCGCGAGCGATGGCTCGAGTGCACGGAGCTAGAGCCGCACTGGGTTGACGGTGACAGTCGACGGCTCCAGCGTTGCTCCACCACAGCCGCAGCCCACACTTGGCGTATACGTAACGGTAACATTCGTCGTCAGCGGCCCGAACCCGGGCGCTACGACTCGGAGCGAGTAGCTCCCCTCGGGGCCGCCTTGCGTCGGAAAACACGTCGCTCCATCGCTCGCGGTGCTGCACGAGAGCTCGACGGTCACGGGACCGGAGAACCTG
>DASYCR010000028.1:0-5690 GCA_036500095.1 Polyangiaceae bacterium | reverse complement strand
TGCCGATCACGCGCTTTGGCGTGACGGTGTCGCAGAGCGGGCGGTTGGCGTGCGTGGTGTTCGGCAGCGTGGAGCTCGAGCTCGCGGATTTTCCGCGCCGGGTCGAGCCGGGCGCAAAGCTCAAATTGCGTGGAAAGGTCGCGGAGCGCTTCAAGTTCGCGCACGTGTACCTCACCGGCAGCGACGGCAATGTCGCCGAAACGCGCTTGCCGGACCGCGCCGTCGACACGACGCTCGCGTTTCCTACAGCGGGCGTCTATCAGGTCGAAGTCATGGGCGACGGTCCGAGCGGCCCGGTCGTGCTCGCCAACGTGCCGGTGTACGCGGGCGTCCCCGAGCCGCACGAGACCGAAACCGCGCATGTCGCCGCGAGCCCGGAAGAAGCCGAAGCGCGCATGCTCGAACTGCTCAACGAAGCGCGCAAGACCGCGCACCTCGGCCCGCTCGCGCCCGACGCCGAGCTGCGCGCCATCGCGCTCGGTCACTCCGAGGACATGAGCAAGCACGATTTCTTCGGCCACGTGTCGCCGACCACCGGCAGCATCGAAGATCGCATTCGTCGCTCTGGCGTGGCCGTGTCACTGGCTGGCGAGAACGTTGCTGAGGTCGACACGCCCGAGTCGGCGCACGAGATCTTGATGCGCAGCCCGGGCCACCGCGCGATCATGCTCGGACCCAAATTCACGCATGTTGGCATCGGCGTCACCCGCTCGGAGGCGCACCCCGCATTGATGCTCGCCACATTGGTGTTCGGACGGCGCCCCACGCACCTCGCCGCCGATGAATCGTCGAGCAGCGTGCTCGCGGCCGTGCAAGCGCTGCGTAAGGCGAAACACGTGCCGGCGCTAGAGCTCGATCCGCTGCTCGGCAACGCGGCTCAAGCCGGCGTGCAAGCCTTCGTGAACACCAAGCCAGCCAACGAACAGAACGCGCTGCGCGTCGCGGGCACCACGCTCAGCCAGCTCTTGGCCCGCGCTCACCAAGGTCGCCCCGCCGGTTGCTCGACGATGGTCGAAATTCTGGAACTCGCGCAGCTCGAACAATACGCTTGGTTCGTCGACCCCGAGCTCAAGCGCTTCGGGCTGGCGGTCGCGCCGTATCAAGACATGCACTCCCGCGTGCTGGCCGTGATGGCGCTCGGCGAGGGCGGTAGCTGCAAGTAGCTAGGGGTCCACGTCGCACGTCAACCCGAGAACAAAGTACGGACTCAAGGAAGCAACGCTCGGCTAGGCTCGTAGCTCTGTTTTGGACAGTGCCCGCAATCGCGCGGGGCTGCGGACCTGCGGGAGAATCCAATGGTAAGCTTGAAAATCTTGCTCAAGGTGGTCAGTGGTGCAGGCCTGGCGCTCGCCTGCGGCGGGAGCACGAGCCAATCGGGTGGTGGCCCAGGCGCCTTCACTACTGGCATTCCGAGCTCGACACCGCTCGCCTCGCTCAGCCCGGCGCAAGCCACCGAGCTCTGCCAGGAGACCGGGCAATACCTCACCAATAGCGGCGGGGTGCCGATCATTTGCAAACTGCTCGCGGTCGAGACGACGCTCTTGTCCGGTCTCGGCGGGCAAATGTCCGACATGCAACTCCAACAACAGTGCACCATGCAAGAGATGCAGTGCAGCACCTCACCGCCCCAAATGAGCGATTGCTCGAACAAACAGGCGGAGCCGAGCACGTGTACCGCGACGATCGCGGACTACCAGGCCTGCCTCAATCAGGTCCCCGGCGTGCTGAGCGCCCTCTCCGCGAGTCTGCCGGCGTGCAGCGCGCTCACCGCCGCTTCCTCGACGCAGCTCCTCACCGGCTTGGGGACCCTCATGCAGCCCGCCGCGTGCACGACGCTCGATGCCAAGTGTCCCGGCGCGGATCCGCTCGGTGGCTCGATGTCCAGCACGAGCTCCGGGTCTGCGGGCGCTGGGGGCGCCACTGCGGGAGGTCCGGCTCCGACGCCGTAGGCGCGCAGTAACCCGAAAACTCGCGGCGCGGCCCGCGCTTTTGGGCTACGTTCGCCCGCAATGCGGCCCCTTGCGCTCGTCTGCTCGTTCTTCCTTCTCGCACTCAGCCTCGCATGCAGCGATCCAGCGGCCGGCACCGGTCGCGGCGCGAGCGGAGCCATCGCCGGCATGACAGGCGGGGGCACCGGCGGCAGCGCGGGCGCGGCTGGCAGCGCAGGCATGGGCGGCTCGTCAGGCGACATGGGCGGCGCGAGCGGCAGCGGCGCGGGCGCCGCCGGTGCGCCGCCGGTTGGTCCGTTTTCGACGGGTTTGCCCGGCGACACGCCGCTCAGCGGCTTGACGAGTGATCAACTGACCACGGTGTGCAGTGCGCTTTCGAGCTATCTCGCGAAAGTAAACAGCAGTGACGGCGCGTGCCGCACGCAGGCGTTCATGGCCGCGATTCTGGCCGCTCGCGCGACGGCGGGGTCGACCGACATGCTGCTCGAGCAAGTGTGTCAGCAGGCGTACGACGATTGCGCGGTACCCACGACGCCGACGCTCTCGATGTGCAACACTCCGATGGCTGACTGCACCGCAACGATCATGGACCTCGAGGCCTGCTACAGCGCCATTTCGACGGAGGTGGCCGGCGCGAGCGCCCCTGCTTGCGGAGCGCTGCCGGGCGCAGGCATGCTCGGTAACCAGAGCGTCGCGCCCCTGGCGGAGCCAGCTCAATGCGCGACGCTCGCCACCAACTGCCCGGCGGCAGTACCCGCCAACTGAGCGGTCTCGATGACTTCCTCGGTCGTCCTCGAATCGGCTCCACTCGGTTTTCCGTGGCAAACCGTGGACCCATTTCTGTTCTGCGTGCACCACGACGACGCTTACCCGGCGGGCAACGCCGAGCTCGGTCCGCAAGCGTCGCTGGCGGGGCGCAATCTCGGCCAGGACTTCGAGGGCAAGGATGGCTGGCGCATGTATCACGGCCGGGTCGTCCCCGGTTTTCCGCAGCACCCCCACCGCGGTTTCGAAACGGTCACCATCGTGCGGCGCGGGTACATCGATCACTCCGACTCGCTCGGTGCCGCAGCGCGCTTCGGTCAGGGTGACGTGCAGTGGCTTACCGCGGGCGGCGGCATCGTCCATTCGGAGATGTTTCCGCTGCTCGATGCCGAGCAACCCAATCCGCTCGAGCTCTTTCAGATTTGGCTCAATTTGCCGAGCGAGGACAAGATGGTCGCGCCGCACTTCGCCATGCTCTGGGATCGCGACATCCCGCGCCACGCCTTCAAAGACGACGCGGGCCGAGCGAGTGAAGTGCGCGTGTACGCCGGCACCCTCGCGGACAAGCGCGCGCCCTCACCGCCGCCGCGCTCCTGGGCCAGCCGCGCCGACACCGACGTCGCGATCTGGGGTATTCGCTTGGAGCCGGGCGCGCAGCTCACACTGCCCAAGGCAAGCCATCCGGAGACGCTGCGCAGCTTGTACTTCTTTCGCGGCAACAGCCTGCGCGTCAGCGGCGAAGCAGTGCTACCTCGTCAGATTGCGGTCGTGCGCAGCGATTGCGAGCTCGTGCTCACAGGCGGCGAGGTCGAGACAGAGATTCTCGTCCTACAAGGCAGACCGATCGGCGAGCCCGTCGCGCAACACGGCCCGTTCGTGATGAACACCCGGGAAGAGATCCAGAGCGCCTTCGCCGACTACCAGCGCACGCGCTTCGGCGGCTGGCCCTGGCGGCGCGACGACCCGGTACACGAACGCGAGCGCGGCCGCTTCGCGCGCCACGCCGACGGGCGCGTCGAGGAACTGGCGCGCTAAGTCACAGGGTTCGCGACGGTGACTGGAGCCGCGCGCAGCGAAACGAACGCGGCGGCGGCGAGCAGACTGGCGGCGAGCAAGAACGGAGCGCCGGGCAACTCGAGCAAGGCGCCGTGGCCGATGAAGTACGCGAAGGCGCCCGTGTATAGGCCGGGCCCCACGAGCTCGGCGATCCCCATCAAGCTGCTGTTGGCGCCTTGTAGCTTGCCTTGCTCCGTCATGCCCACGCGGCTGGACATCAGTCCTTGAATCGCGGGACCGGACACACCCCAGATCGCCATCACCGGCACGCCCAGGAAAAAAAGCGCGCCGCTCGGAGCCAAACCGTAGATGGCAAACCCAACCGAACCGAAGAGCAGCCCGAGCAGCAGCGCTCGTCGTTCACCGAGCCGCGCGACGATCGGCCCGACCAGCCCCCCTTGCACGACGGCCGAACAAACGCCGACGCCCGCCAACGTGAGACCGACCATGCGCTCGCCCCAATGATAACGATAGCTCGCGTACAGCACGAACACGCTCGGCAACGAGGCATGCCCGAGCTGCGCCAAAAAATTCACCCAAGCGAGCCCGCCGAGTCCCGGGTGCTCGCGCAAGAGCCGGAGCGAGCCGAGCGGGTTCGCGCGCCGCCACTCGAACCGACTCCGATGCTCGACCGGCAAGGATTCCGGCAGCGCGAACAACCCATAACCGAAGTTCAGCGTACTCAGGCCCGCGGCGACCCAGAACGGCAAGCGCGGGTTACTGCCCCCGAGCAGTCCGCCGATCGCTGGGCCCAGCACGAAGCCGAGACCGAACGCGACGCCCAGCATGCCGAAGCCTTGCGCGCTTTTCCGGCGGCAGTACGTCCGCCACATAAGCACCCGCCGTGCCGATATTGGAAGACGTGACACCCGAGATCACGCGACCCACGAACAGCCAACTCAGCGACGGCGCGAGCGCCATCAGCACGTAGTCGAGCCCGAGCCCCAAACACGAGGTCAGGATCACGGGCCGCCGCCCGAAGCGATCGGACAGCGCGCCCAAGAGCGGCGAACAAGTGAATTGCATCAGAGCGAACACCGTGCCGAACGCGCCGTATACGTGCGCGCCGTACGCTTCGTCCGCGCCGCTCATGGTCACGATCAGCTTGGGCAAAACGGGAATAATCACGCCGAGCGCCAGCATATCGAGCAGGATCGTGACGAAGATGAAGATGATCGCCGCGCGACGCGGGCCTTCGGGTGAAGCGGAGGATGTGGAGCTCATGCTGGCGACCGCGCAGCCCAGCACGACGAGCGGCCGGCGTCACGCTTCCGCGGTTCCGTACCGGCGCGGCCGGTTGTAGACTCCAGCCATGCGCTTTCTCCACACCATGCTGCGCGTGCAAAACCTCGAGCTTGCGTTGGACTTTTTCGTGCACAAGCTCGGTCTCCGCGAGCTCCGGCGCCATGAAAACGAGGGCGGCCGCTTCACGCTCGTGTTCCTCGGCTCCGGCGCGGACGCCGACCCAGCCGAGATCGAACTCACCTACAATTGGGATCAAGCCGAGCCGTACCCCACGGGTCGCTTCTTCGGGCACCTCGCCTTTCAAGTCGACGACATCTACGCGACCTGCCAGCGCCTACAATCGTCCGGCGTCGACATCCTGCGCCCGCCCCGCGACGGTCACATGGCCTTCATCAAATCACCCGACGGCCACTCCGTCGAACTGCTCCAACGCGGCGAATCGCTGCCGCCCCGCGAGCCGTGGGCGTCGGCGAAGAATCAGGGAAGCTGGTAAGCGCCCGCCCGAGCTACTGACTCGAGCGCTGCGAGAAGTGCGGCTCACCCGCTAGGTCGACGAAGTACTGCGCGATGCCGACATTACCGGATTGAAAGTCCGCGACCTTGCTCTCACCGATACACGACTCGCCGCTGCCGAAGGCGTAGATGGCGAGGTAGGCCGCGAAGCATTGATACACG
>DASYCR010000027.1:0-3012 GCA_036500095.1 Polyangiaceae bacterium | reverse complement strand
TTCTTGAAGCCGCCGATCACGTCCGGATCGCTGACCGTAAAGCCGACGTAGATGCCCTCGTCGCTCCAGAGCAGCTTGACGCTGCCGTTGACCGCGAAGGTCTTGTTCGGCTCGCCCGTGCGCACGTCCACGAGCGGGCCCGTGCTGGCAGCGCTCTGCCAGGCGTCTTCGTCGAGCTTGCCGTCGATTTTGAGCTTGGCGTCCGCTGCGAGCTTGTCGACGCGCAGTGTGGGTATCGGGGGGATTTTCGGTGCAGCGGGCTTGTTGTCGAGCGTGAGCGTGGCCACGACGCCGCGGTTGGTCGTGTCATGGGGACCGGACACGGTCTTCAGGCGCGTGTCGCCTTTCCAAATCCCGGTCACGAGCTGGATGCGCTCGGTCTTGACGTTGGTCGGCACGTTGAAGCTTTGCTCGTCCACGTACACTTTGCCGGGCTCCCAGGCTCCGGGCGGCAAGGCTTGCCGTCCGTCGTGAAATTCGCGGAGCGGGCCGACGTTGTCGATGTTGACCAGCCGCTCACCCGAACCGTCCACGATGTGCGTGAACAGATTCCAGCCGCTGCCGAGCGCTTGCTCCGAGCGCCAATACATCGTCACCTTCACGAGTTGGCCCGCGCGTACACTGCCGCCTGGCTCCACGCGCGCGCCGAGCAACGTCACCTTGCCCTCGTAACTGATGTCGAGCTTTTGCCCGACGTCCGCGGGGGCTGCTGCCAGCACGTGGGTCTGCAGGCGCTCGCGCGCTTGCTTCTCGTCGCGCGCCGAATTGCCCACGCAGGCCACGAGCAAGCAAGCCAGCGAAACCCAGGCCGCACGTTTCATCGCTTGCCCTTGCTCTTCTTGCGCGCGTCTCGTTCGCGCTTGCGCTGATTTTTCTTGGCGTTCTTTTCCGACTTCGAGAGCACGCGCATGCGCGCCGGCTCGCTGCCCACGCCCGACATGCCAGGCATGCCGGGTAGACCCATGCCCGGCATACCGCCCATGCCCGGCATACCGCCCATGCCCGGCATGCCGCCCATGCCTTCCGGGAAGCGTCCGCTCTTCATCGCGCGGCGCATGTTGCGGGCCATGTTGATGCCGCCCATGCCCGGGATCTTGCTGAGCAGCCCGCCCGGATCTTGGCCGAAGCCGCCCATCATCTGGCGCATGAACAAGAAGCGCTGTACGAGCTCGTTCACGCCTTCCGGCGGCTGCGCAGAGCCCTTGGCGACGCGTTGCACGCGCGACGGCTCGCGCACGAGCACCTGCGGGTCGTCGCGCTCCTCTGCCGTCATCGATTGGATCATGGCCTCGATGCGCACGAGCTCGCGGTCGTCGATCTGATCCGCGGCTCCGGGCGGCATCATGCCCCCGAGGCCCGGGATTTTTTCCATGATGTCCTTGAGCGACCCCATCTTCTGGATCGTCCGGATCTGGTTCAGGAAGTCGTCCAGCGAGAACTGGCCCGTCATCATGCGGGCGGCGTCTTTCTCCGCTTTCTTCTGATCGACGACGTCCTCGAAGTCCTGCATCAGGCCGACCACGTCGCCCATACCGAGCACGCGGCTCGCCATGCCTTCGGCGCGGAACGGCTCGAGCTTGTCAGTGGTCTCGCCCAGGCCGACGAACACCAGCGGCGCGCCGGTCACTTCTTTGATCGAAATCGCGGCGCCGCCGCGCGCGTCGCCGTCGAGCTTGGTCAAGACGACGCCGGTGACGCCCAGGCGATCGTTGAAGCCGCGCGCCGTGCGCACGGCGTCTTGGCCGATCATGGCGTCGACCACCAAGAAGATGTTCTCGGGTTTTACGCTGGCTTTGATGCTCGACAGCTCGAGCATCAGCTCCTCGTCGATCGCCAGGCGGCCGGCCGTATCGTACAGGATCACGTCGCAGTCGAGGTTCGCGGCCTCCGCGCGAGCGGCTTCGCAAATCTGAAGCGGCGACGCGCCCTCGACGTTGAACACCGGCATACCGATCTGCTCGCCCAGCACGCGCAGCTGTTCGACGGCGGCTGGACGCTGCATGTCGGCGGCGACGAGCAACGGCGTCTTGCCTTGTTTCTCGAACCAGCGCGCGAGCTTGGCGGTGGTCGTGGTCTTGCCGGAGCCTTGCAGGCCGACCATCATCACGCCGGTCGGGCCGGAGGGCGCGAACAGCACGGGTTCGTCCGTGTGTCCCATCATCGCGATCAGCTCGTCGTGGCAAATGCGTACGAATTGGTCGCCGGCCGAGACGCGGTGCGTTTGACCCGAATGACGCACGCGCGTCTGCACGGTTTGCCCAACCGCTTGCTGTTCGACGCGCTCCAAGAAGCGTTTGACGACACCCAGCTCGACGTCCGCCTCGAGCAGCGACAAGCGCACCTCACGCAGCGCGGCTTGGACGTTTTTCTCACTCAGCTCGGTGAGCCCGGCGAGGCGATTTTGCGCCTCACGAAAGCCTTTGGTCAGCGCTTCGAACACGGCCGGGGTCTTACCATAGGAGCACTCCGCTCGCCCACCGGACCGGCGGTGCGAACGTAGTATCGTCCTTGAGCACCGGATGGGCGGTATGCTCCGAAGCTCGAAGAATACAAGCAGCGTCGGGCTCGCCGTCGCGCTCGGGCTGCTGCCGGGGCGAGCCTTGGGCGTCGACGCCTTCGAGATCCAGGTCTACGACGGCACGGCCGATGCGCGCGGCGGAGCTGGGCTCGAGCTGCACGTGAACCGCGTGCTGTCCGGCGTACGCACCGCTCCGCCGCCCGAGATCCCACCCAATCACTTGAATCACTTCACGCTCGAGCCCTCGTACGGCTTGTTCGCTTGGTGGGAGCTCGGCGGTTACTTGCAGTCGACGCTGAGGCCCGACGGGCGCTTCGACTATTCCGGCATCAAGCTGCGCAGCAAGTTCGTGCTACCTCGCGCCCCGACGAATCCCGTGCGGCTCGGCGTGAACCTCGAATTTTCGCGCCTACCGCGCGCGTACGACCAAGAGCGCTACGGCACCGAGATTCGCCCGATCGTGGCTTTTGAAGACGAGCGGGTGCTGGCCGCCT
>DASYCR010000026.1:0-12058 GCA_036500095.1 Polyangiaceae bacterium | reverse complement strand
GGACGTCACGCCGCCGCCCAACATGAATGCAGGGCTGGATCTGACGTATTTGCCCGGCCTCAAGCTGACCGCGAACACCAATATGGTCCTGGCCAACTACCCACCGGCTGCGCGATTCCCGGCCGTCTACCAGGGTAAGGGCAGCACAGCCACGGGCGACGGCACGATCGACCTCGATCTCGGTCAGCAGTACCAGGTATCGCAGATCAATCTCGGCTTCTTCAGCAGCAACAATTGGGCTGGCGGCGGCAGCGTACAAATCGCGGCGACACCGGGCGCGTGGACGACCGTGGATGACAGTGGGCGCGGGCACACCTTCGGCCCGCCGGCGACAGGGGGCGTCAAGACGGTCTCGTTCGCGCGCCAGACTGTCCGCTTCATTCGCATCACCGACTACTTTTCCGCTGGCGTCGGGACATCGGCAGGGAGGCTCGATGAGATCGAAGTCTACAACTGAGAGCACTCGGCGCGTTGCGCTGTACAGTGCGCTCGGCTCCATCGCCGCGCTCGGGGTCCTCTCGGCCTGCGATTCGACTCCCCTCAACATGGGCGCAGGCGGCGCTGCCGGTGTTTCCGGGAGTGCAGCGACGGTTCTGCACACGCGCACGAATTCGTTCACCATCTTCCCTGGGGGTAGCAGCGGTATGGCGGGCAGTGCCGGCGCGAGTGGCAACGCGGGCTCGGCTGGGAGCTCGGGCGTGTCGGGTAGCTCGGGTTCATCGGGTTCTTCGGGCACGAGCGGCGCGTCGGGCACGAGTGGTACTTCGGGTTCGAGCGGGAGCGCGAGTTCGGGGGGCTCGGGCATCACGCAATGCGTTCCCACGCAGCCGCCTGACCCGGCAACGGTGACACCAGAGCTCGTGAGTCCGCGTACGGCCGACCCGCACAACGTGCCGCTTCCGTCGCGCACGATCGGTGCGGGGCGGCATTCGTTGGCGACGGGGTGTAACTCGGTCGGCGTGGTGTTCGCGGACCACGGCCAAGAACCGCCGAATTTGCTGCTCTCTACGTATTACCCCAACGGGCTTTTCCGAAATACAACACCCATCGCGCAAGCGACGATCTCGACGCCGGATCCGGGCGTAGCCGGGTTGCCCGATGATTCGTTCGCAGTGGCGTGGACGGACTTTGGGGCGGACAACGACGAGCTCGGGATCTTGTTGCAGAAACTGGCCGCTAACGGAGCGCCGCAGGGCGAGCCCATGGTCGCCAATGAGGGCTCGGCGTTTTCACAGAGCAACTCGGACATCGTGTTCGACGGCAGCGAGCTCGTCGTCGCCTGGGCGGACTCGAGCGATGCGAGCTCAGGGCCGGATCTCCGCTATCGGTTGTTCTCTCCGGATCTCACTCCACTAACGGGTGACGTCATTTTGGCGAACACGAGTGCGGCCGAAGACGACGTGGTGCTCGCGGGTCAGGGCGGACAGTGGGCGGCCGCGTGGCGCTCGGCGAGCAACGGCGTCGAGGGCATCGAGGTGCAGAGCGGCGCGACGCACTGGACGATCGGCGGATTCATGCCGGGCAAAACCGGAGATCGGCCGGACCTCGCGTTTCTGGATGCGACGCACTTGGCCGTGGCGTTTACGATGGGTACGGATCCGAGCGGCACAGGCGTCGCCGACGTACCGCGACTACATGGCGCCGTGCTCGACTTCGCGTTTCCCGGTCAAGCGCTTTCATTCGAGCTGCCGCCTGCGGAGGACAGCTACGCGGCATCGCCGTCTTGGAGCCAATCCGAGCCGTCGCTCGTGGTCACGCCCGACCACCTGCAAGTCGCCTGGCGCGCCGGTCAACTCGCAGGCGACGCAAACGCCACGGAGCTCTGGTCGCGCCGCTATCCGATCACGCTCAACAGCGACCACAGCGTCACCATCGACACCTCGCATGTCGCGACGCCCGTCATCCAGACCGCCGCGCAGCGCGCAGGCGACCAAAATGCGTTTCGCATGCTCGGCACCAATCTGTGGCCGAGTGGCGGACTCTTTGCCGCGTGGGACGACGCGAGTCACTCGTTTGGCGCCGTCTCCGGTGTGCCGGATGTCGCGCTGCAATTCTTTCCGGGTTTCACGGAGCCACAGCTGCCGGTGACGACGTATCACTTGAGCGCGGACGGCCGGTACTATCTGGTGAACTTGTTGAAGCGGAATTATCCGCCGATCAGCGCGCTTGCGGTGTATTCGGGGGGGGCGTTTCAATACAGTGGCTATGGGCCGCTCGGCGTTGTTGACGGGGATGATCAGTCGTACATCTGGCAGGTTCCACCTGCGAACGATCTGAGCTCGGGGTCGATTCTCACGATCGACCTGGGTCGCGTGTATTCGATCGGTGCGGTGGAGCCGGCCTATGCAGCGACGAACAGGATGCCGCTGAACCACAGCATTCGGCTGGCGCTCACTGCGGGCAACTGGACGACCGTAGTCCCCGTCACGACGACAACCACCGCTGATACCGTCTACAGCAACTTTGCGCCCATGCAAGCGCGCTACCTTGAGCTGAAGATGATGGGGAGCCCAGTGGCGAACGGCTTGCCGGCGGTATCGGAGCTTTTCGTCTACCCCAGCGCGCAACAGACGCCCGGGCCGACCACGGCTGATGGCTACGACATCGGTTACCTGGGTAAGCTGTCGGTCAACGGAAACTTCCAACCGCCAATAGCGCCACTCGAGTGGCCGACGACACCCGTCGCCCCCAAGACGCTCGCGCAAGGTGCCACGGGTGACGCCGTCGCAACGCTGGACCTCGGCGGCCAGTACCCGCTCTCGCGTGTCTCGGTGGGCTTCCAAAATTCCGTGACCTGGGCGAGCGGTGGACGGGTCGACGTTGCGGCCATCCCAGACGCGTATACGACCGTCTACGACAGCGGAGCTGGGCAGCAATTCGGTCCTGCGGCGGCGCTGGGCACCTGCCAAGAGTTCTATTTCCCACTGCAACTCGTCCGCTACGTCCGACTCACCGACTACTTTATTCCTGGCTCCGGCCCTTCCGGTGGGACGGTTTGGTCGATTCAAGCGTACACGACGCCAGCCGCGACGCCGCTCAACTACCCGCTCAGCGCGGACGGCAAATACTTCACCGTGAATCTCTTGCGGCGACCGACGACGTTCACGCAACCCACGGCGACGGTCGTCTACGCCAACGGAGCGCTCGTGTACACGCCGAATCCGGTCGGACAGATACCGGCGAACATCTTCGATGGCGACGACCTGAGCTTTGGTTGGCGGACTGCGACGCCGACCTCCGCAGCAACGGCGACGGTAACTATCGACCTCGGCCAAGTGGAGTCGATCGGCGCGATGCGGCAAGTCTACAGCGGGCCGCTGACTCCAACCGCCTACAGCGTCCGCATCGCGCAAAGCTTGGGCACATGGACGCAACTCATCCCGGACACCCTCACCACGACTTGGGATTTCTCCACGTCATTCGCCGCTGCGTCGGCGCGCTACGTGGAGCTGACGATGCGAGGATCGCCGGCTCAGAATATCGTCAGTCTCGCTGAGCTCTTTCTCTTCCCGAGCTCCGCGACGACTCCCGCGCCAGTGTCCACCGACGCACTCGATCACACCTACCTGACCGGCATGAATTACACCCTGAACTCCAACATGCTGTACGGCGGTGACGGAACGTATTCCCGCGTCCAGCAGAAGGACTTCTACGGCAAACCACTCGCGCAAGGTTCCAACGGAGACGCCATCCTCACGTACGACCTCGGCCAAGAGTATCAAGTCTCTCAAGTCGACCTCGCTTTTTACTTGAACCAGAATTGGCCCGAAGGCGGCAAGGTCGAGGCGGGCGACGGCTCCGGCAATTGGTCCACCGTCTTCGACAGCGGCGTGGGTAACGCCTTCGGCCCGCCGTCGTCGGCGGGCAATGGCGGCAGCGTCAGCATGCCGTTCACGACGCGCACCGCGCGCTACATCCGACTCACCGGGTACTTCGTGCCGGGCGTCGGCGCAGCGCGCGGGATGATCCAGAATGTCGAGGTATTTTGATTAGCCGGGGAGGCTCCGGGTGCTGCCCATCGATCTGCTAGAGTATCGACAAGCTAACATGAAGCCCCGTGACTTGATGGCCCCGGATACCGATCCCACCGACGAGGAGCTGGCGCTGGTCATGCGCGAGGCCCGAGAAGTGGCAGTCCAGCGGCGAGCGCAAGTCGACGCATGGATCGCGGCCCGCCTCGCGGAGGCAGCACGATTCGCGAGTGAGAACACACGCGCTCGGCGCGGCAGCGGCGACCGTTGACCGTGGCGCCCGGCGTTCGCCCTAGGTTACTCGTCGTTGCCGGGCCAAACGGCGCCGGGAAGACGACTATCACCGAGCGCGGCCTCGCACACGAATGGTTCGAGGGCTGCGAGTACATCAATCCCGATATCGTCGCACAGCACGAGCTCGGCGACTGGAACGACCCGCAGGCGGTTCTTCGAGCTGCGCAGATAGCGGCCGAACGGCGTGAAGCCTGCCTACGCGACGGTCGTAGCCTTGCGGTCGAGACCGTGTTCTCCGCACCGGACAAGCCAGAGTTCGTTCGCCGTGCCATGTCCGCCGGCTACTTCGTGAGAATTTTCTTCGTTGGCACCGAAACGCCGGAAATCAACGCCGCGCGAGTGACGCGGCGCGTACTGCAAGGTGGACACGACGTTCCGATCCGCAAGATCGTCGATCGCTGGGCGCGCTCCATTGCAAACGCCGCGTCCGTGGCAGCGGAAGTCGATCGTTTGTACTTGTATGACAATTCCGTGGACGACCGCGACGCTCAGCTGGTGCTCCGCGCCTCTCGGGGGCATGTCACGAGGACTTACCTCGAACCGCCCGCTTGGACCGCTCCGTTCGTCGAGCGTCTTTCTCAAAGCGGCACTTGATTTATGAACCGAACGCATTCCGCAGCTCGGCTCTTCTCTTCGGGGAAACGGAACGCAGCTTGACTCTGCCGCCAATCGGCGAGCAGTGAGGAGCCCATGGAGCATCGAGCCCCCTCATCCAAGCGACTCATCACGGTCCCCGTCACCGCATGTGCGGCCCTCCTTATAGCGCTGGCGGTATCATGCGGGTCGAAGAGCTCGACCACTGAGCTTGTCCCCGCAGCCGGCGCGGGCGGCCTTTGCTCCGAACCGCGCCCTCACATATCGACCATCGCCACCTGCCCAATATAGTCGGCCTTGCCGAGGTCGACGCCGTTGTGGCGCAAGATGGCGTAGGTGGTGACG
The DNA here is from genome assembly GCA_036500095.1 of Polyangiaceae bacterium. Classification (GTDB taxonomy): domain Bacteria; phylum Myxococcota_A; class Polyangia; order Polyangiales; family Polyangiaceae; genus PMG-095. The sequence goes on along the minus strand of DASYCR010000026.1, from coordinate 6,854 downwards.
ACGTGAAAGTAGAAGTTCGCGATTTGGCGTTCGCGCAGGTAGTCGAGGCCGCGCATGCCTTTGTCTTTTTGGCCGAAGAGCGGGACCTTGCGCTCTTCGGCGCCGTTGAAGTCTTCGGGCTTGTAGGTGTCGAGGTACGCGAGCGTGGTCGCGACGCGGGTGCGTAGTTCGGCGAGCGTCGTTTCGGTGTCGGGGTTGCTCGGGGGTTGTTTACCGGTCAGGCGCGCGGCGGTGAATTTGGCTTGATCGCAGGCGATCTGAACCTGCTTCGCGAACGGGAGTTGATCGGGTGCGAGTCGCGCGGCAAGCAGCGTGTTCGCGTCGAACTTTTTCTTGTCGGCAAAGGCGGCGGCGGTCTCCAGCCACTTGTCTAGGTTTTGCAGGGACTTTTTGAACTGGGTGATCGAGATGTCGTACAGAGAAATCATGGGGTTCGAATCTCCTCTTGGGTCGGGGTGACTACGACTGGCGGAGCCAAAAAGTTGCGCCACCGACCAGCAGATCCCCGCTCAAAGCCACCGGCTCGCCCGCTCTGCGCCGGCCGCGCGTGCGAGGCTCCGCGCCACCGCGCCGAAACTCCACGCAAATGTCATTTGAATTTCCTTTTCAAGACCCCGATCTGCCGGCCGAACAACGCATCGACGATCTGCTCGCGCGGCTCACGCTCGAAGAGAAGATCATTTGCCTGAGCACGAATCCGACCGTGCCGCGCCTGAACCTGCAGGGCACGGGTCACGTCGAGGGGCTGCACGGGCTCACGCTCGGCGGGCCGGGTGAATGGGGGCGCGATCATCCGGTGGTGACGACCGTGTTCCCACAAGCGATCGGCCTCGCGGAAACCTGGGATCCGGCAGTGCTCCGGCGCGTCGCCGCCGTCGAGGCGCTCGAGACGCGCTATGCGTTTCAAAGTCCGAACTATCAGCGCGGCGCGCTCGTCGTGCGCGCGCCGAACGCCGACCTCGGCCGCGATCCGCGCTGGGGTCGCACCGAGGAGTGCTACGGCGAAGACGCCTTTTTCAACGCCACGATGGCGTGCGCGTTCGTCAAAGGGCTGCAAGGTGACGACGAAAAGTATTGGTGCACGGCCGCGCTGCTCAAACACTTTCTCGCCAACAGCAACGAAGAAAAGCGCGGCTCGAGCTCGTCGGAGTTCGACGACGCACTATTCCGCGAATATTATTCGCTGCCGTTTTTTCGCGCGATCACCGAGAGCGGTTCGCGCGCGTTCATGGCTGCGTATAACAAGTACAACGGTGTGCCCTGCGCCGTGCACCCGATCCTCAAGGGCGTCGCCGTCAGCGAGTGGGGGCAAGACGGCATCATTTGCACCGACGGCGGCGCGTACAAGATGTTGCTCACCGAGCACCACTATTACCCCGACAAATACGAGGCCGCGGCGGCCTGCGTGCGCGCCGGCATCAACCAATTTTTGGACGACTACAAGGAGGGAGTCACCGGCGCGGTCGAACGCGGGCTCCTCAGCGAAGCCGAAATCGCGAGCGTGCTGCGCGGCGTGTTCCGCGTGATGATTCGCCTGGGCATGCTCGATCCGGCCGAGCGCGTGCCGTACGCGCGCATCGGCGCGGCGGGCGAGCCCGAACCCTGGCTGTCGAAGGCGCATGGCACGGCCGTGCGCGAAGTCACGGCGCGCTCCGTCGTGCTCCTGAAAAATGACGCCGGACTCTTACCGATCGCGCCGAGCGTGAAGCGCATCGCCGTAGTCGGGCCGTTCGCCGATCGCGTCCACGCTGATTGGTACGGCGGCACGCCGCCCTACGTGGTGACGGCGATCGAAGGCATCCGCACGCGCGCCGGCGCGGACGTCGAGCTCTTCACCAGCAGCAACAACGACACGAGCGAGCTGATGCACGCCGCGCGGCGCGCGGAGCTTGTCGTGATCTTGGTCGGCAATCATCCGACCGGCGAAGACGGCTGGGCCAAATCCACTCAACCGAGCTTCGGCAAAGAGGCGATCGATCGCCTCTCACTCACGCTCGAAACCGAGAACCTCGTGCAAAAAGTGCACAAGGTGAACCCGAACGTAGTGCTCGTGCTCGTCTCGAGCTTCCCGTACGCCGTCACTTGGTCGCAGGAAAACGTGCCGGCGATCGTGCACCTCACGCACGCCAGCCAGGAGTTCGGTAGCGGGCTTGCCGACGTGCTGTTCGGTGACGTCGATCCCGGCGGACGACTCGTGCAAACCTGGCCGCGCGCGCTCGAGGATCTGCCGGAAATGATGGACTACGATCTGCGCAACGGCCGCACGTACATGTACTCGGAAAAGGCGCCGCTCTATCCATTTGGCTTTGGGCTCAGCTACACGCGCATCGAGTACCGCAGCGCGACCCTCGCCGACACCCGACTCAAACTCGACGGTCGCCTACAGCTCACCGTCACACTCGAAAACGTCGGCGAGCGCCGCGGCGACGAAGTCGTCCAAATCTACGCGCGCTTCCCCGCCTCGAAATTGCGCCGCGCGCAGCGCAAACTGTGCGCGTTCCAGCGCGTCACACTCGAACCCGGCGAGACCCGCGCCGTACCGATCGACGTCGAAGCCCGCGATCTCACCCACTGGGACACCGAGCACCAAACGTTCGCGCTGGAAGCCGGACCGCTCGAGCTCTTGGTCGCGCGCTCGGCGGCGAGCGTCGAGCTCAGCGTGGCGGCCGATATTTTCTCATAGACATGGGTCTGGGGCTGCCTCACGAAGCTCGAGTGCACCAGTTTTCCGCGACCCATGCGCAACCGCTGCCGGGTGTGCGGCCGAGAACCCCTTTGCGCGCGTGAGTGCATCCCGATCCGTGCGCGGCGCCCTATTCGCCGCTCGGTCGCATGTAACACTTGTTACTTGAAACGGCAGCTGCAAAAGCCGTCGCTGATGCCCAGCGCCTGGCTCGGCATCTATTCGAGCACGTCCGTGCGTAACACTGGTTACTTGCAATGCCCGACGCGAAAGTAGAGCGCTGGCGGCGCGACCGCGCATGAATTCGTTCCGACGTCGACGTGCCCGGGTGGCTGACGTGCCCGGGTGGCTTGCTTGTGCGGGACGAGGGTGGCTCTGTTCTTTGCAAGCGTTGCCGCCTCGTAAACACTCGCACTCTTGACTTCGCGCGCGCAAAGGTTCATGAGTATTCGCACATGACGACCTGCCGCCCGCAGAACCCGCGCTCCGTCGCCGCTATGGCGAAGTGGAGCTTTTTCCATGTCCGCAGAGGGCCAGGGTAAGTCGTTCAAGCGCACACCGCGACGAGCCGCCCTGGTCCCCACCACGGCGGCTTTTTTCGTTCTTGGTTCCCCCCAATCCCCCAGTTTACCCCGAAGAAATAGGCTTTTTCATGTCCCCCGCGATCGTCGTCGAAGGTCTTTCGAAAACTTACTATCGCCGCAAGCGCGCTGCCGGAGTCCTCGCCGGGTTGCGCGCGTATTTTTCGGTCGCGCAAGAGGAAGTGCACGCGGTGCGCGAGCTCGATTTTCGGATCGAGGCGGGCGAGAGCGTGGGGTTGATCGGCGAGAACGGCGCGGGCAAGTCGAGCGTCGTCAAAATGCTGACGGGGATTTTGGTGCCGAGCAGGGGAGAAGCGCGCACGCTCGGTTTGAATCCGTGGCGCGAGCGGCGCCGGCTCGCGCGCAACATCGGCGTGGTGTTCGGGCAAAAGCCGCAGCTCTTGTGGGATATCCCCGCGGGTGAGAGCTTCAAGCTGCTCAAGGGGATGTACGCCATTCCGGACGACGTGTACCGCTACACGTATGGGGAAGCCGTCGAGCGGCTCGAACTCGCGGAGTTGCTGAAGACGCCGGTGCGCTTGCTCTCGCTCGGTCAGCGCATGCGCTGTGACCTCGCGGCGGCGCTCTTGCACGCGCCGCTGGTCGCGTTTCTCGATGAACCGACGATCGGCCTCGACGTGCTGGTCAAGGAGCGCGTGCGCGAGTTTTTGCGGGAAATACGCCGTCGTTTCGGGACCACGCTGCTGCTCACGACGCACGATCTCAAGGACATCACCGCCACCTGTGATCGCCTGATCGTGCTCGACAAAGGGCGGCGTCTCTACGACGGCGATCTGCGCGGCTTCCAGGACAAGTTCGCCAGCGAGCGGAGTTTGCTCGCGGAGCTCAGTGACGCGCCGAGCACGGAGCGTCGCGGTGAACTCGAGCGCGTGCTGGCGGGCCACGCCGCGCGCACGACCTGGGAGAGTCCGCTGCGCGTGCGCGTCGATTTCCCGAACAACGGCGTGACGCCGCGGGTCACCGGGCTCTTGCTCGAACATTTGAGCGTGCAAGATCTCGCGCTGCAAGGCACCGAGCTCGATACGATCGTGGCGCAGCTTTACAAGCAAGCGAGCGCAACATGAGCCAGTCATTGCGCGCTCCGCTGAGCCCCGCAGAAGCGTGCGCGGGCGTCGTCCTGCTCGCGGGCAAAACCGTGCGCGGTAAGCTCACCTATCGCGTGTCGGCGGTGCTGTCGCTGATCGCCAGCGCGCTCGGCTACATGGTGTTCGTGCTCGTCTGGCGCGCCGTGTACGCGGAGAATCCGGGGCGCCTGCCGCTCTCGGCGCGAGCGCTATTTCCCTACTTGCTCTGGGCTTTTGCGCTGAATTTCGCGCTCATGCTCTCGGTCGAATCGCGCTTCGCGCAGCGCGTGCGGCTTGGGCTCGTCACCTCCGACCTATTGCGGCCGATCGGATTTTTGCCGGTTCAGCTCGCGCAGGCGGTCGGTGACGTGATTACCAACGGTTGGCTCCTGATCCCGCTGCTCGCGCTCGGTACGTGGGCGTTCGGGTTCGGAGTCTGGCCACCGACGCCGAGCGCGGCGCTGTTCGGCGCGCTCAGCGCCGGGCTCGGCTTCTTGGTGAACTTCGGAGTGAGTTACCTGCTCGTGCAGGTCATCTTCTTGACGGACTCGTACTACGGCGTGTTTTTCACGCGCACGGCGCTGCAGCAAGTGTTCTCGGGTTTGAGCGCGCCGCTCGTGCTCTTTCCGGCTCCGCTGCGCGCGGTGGCTCGCGCGCTGCCCTTTCACCACGTGATTGAAACTCCGGTGCGGATCTGGCTCGGGCAAGCCGCTCCGCGCGAGCTCCCGTTGCTCCTGCTCGAACAAGCGGCCTGGGCGGCGGGGCTACTGCTCGGAGCCAGCGCGATCTTCAGCGCGGTGCTGCGGCGGCACCAGATCCAGGGAGGATGAGACCCATGCAGTCCTTGCGTTTTTACTGGACGCTTTACAAAGTCGCGCTGCGCTCGCGCACCGAGTACCGCGCGGATTTTTTGATCGGGGTCGTCACGGCCGTCGCCATGCAGCTCGCGGGTCTCGCGTTCTACTGGGTCGTGTTCTCGAAGACACCCGCGCTCGGCGGCTGGTCCGCGCCGCGCGTGCTGTTTTTATTCGGTCTGACCGCGATGGTGCTGGCGCTCTCCGAGTTGACCTTGAACGGCATTTGGCAATTGCCCATGTACATCCTCAACGGCGAGCTCGATCGGCTGTTCGTGTATCCGGTGCGGAGCTTGGTCTTTTTGTTGGTGTCGCGGCCGGAGCTGCACTCGCTTGGCAACCTCACGAGCGGCGCGCTGATCGTCGCGTACGCGTGGCACTTGGCGCCGGTGCCGTCGAGCGCGCTCGTCTTGCTCCCGCTGTGGATCGTGTGCGGCGCGCTCGTGTACACGGCGCTGCTGGTGTTGCTCGGTTGCCTGAGCTTCTCGCTCGTCGGTCCCTGGTCGACCCACCTGTTTGCCGCGTACCAGCTGCTCAACGCCACTCGCTATCCGCTCGGCATCTATCCCAAATCCCTGAAAATAGTGCTGCTCTATTTGTTCCCGCTCGGAGCTGCGATCTTCGTGCCCGGCGCGTGGCTACAAAGCGGCAAGCATTTCAGCGCCGCGATCTTCGCGCCGCTCGCGGCGGCCGCGTTGATGGTCACGCTCGCCTTCACGGCCTGGGAGAGCGCTCTCCGCCGCTATCAAAGCACCGGCAGCTGAGCGGTCGAACCCGCTAGAACCTAAAACTCCCCGCCCCACGTCACGAGCGCGCCGCTCTGCGTCGGCAAAAAGCCGAGCGTGCCCGGCACACGCGCGTGCTCAGCGAAACTCGGGCCCACGCTCTCTCCGATCGCTTCGCCGAGCAGCGCGCCCGAAACGATATCTGACGCCCAGTGGTGATCGCCGAGCCACATCCCGCCCGCGACGCCGAGCGCGAGCGGATAGCCGACCCACGATACGACCCCGAGCTCGGGCGTCGACGTGCGAAACGCGGAGGCCGCGGCCATCATCGCCAGCGTGTGTCCGCTCGGCCACGCGCCGAAGCGGCGAAATGGGCGAAAATCGCGGGCCTGATCCGGATGCTCGAGACGATCCGGCGCGTGCGGATCGCGGCCGCCGTTCGGCCATTGCCGGCCGACGCCGCCTTTGAGCGCGGAGCCCAACGTCACCCCGAGTACGAGCGCTTGCAACACGGCCGCCTGCGGCTTTTGCCAGGCGCAGGCTCCGAGCGCCGCGCTCACGGTGTAGCCAACGGCCAGCGCGCCGCCGAGCGCATACGGCGCGATCACGCTGACGGGTTCGAGATTGGGTCGTCCTCCGAGATCGCGCTGCGCCACCAGACGCAGCGGGTGATCGGCAGAAGGAGCCATGACGATCGGCGTCACGACGCTCACCACGCCGAGCGCGAGCGGCGCAGGCGTGACGAGGCGCGCCGCAGTGTCCCCCAAGTGATGCCACGGCGCGCCTTCGGGACAGTCGGCGTGGGCCGGCGCGCTGAGGGCGAACAGCGCGGCGGTGATGCCGGTACACAAGCGCGTGGCTCGGGAAATCACCGAGCGACGATAGCGAATCGCGCTGTTTGTGGCACCCGCGATTGCTGATACACT
>DASYCR010000025.1:0-5511 GCA_036500095.1 Polyangiaceae bacterium | reverse complement strand
TCGCAACGGCCCTGCGCAACGAGATGCGGACGAGTCGCGCCTCGCTCGTCGCGCGCGCGATGAGCCGCGGTGAGCTCCCAGCCGGCACCGACCCGATGCTGATCGCCGACCTGGCGAGCGCTCCTATACTCTCCCGCTTGTTGACCTTCAGCGAACCTGTCGACGACACGTTCATCGCCAAAGTCGTCGATATCGTACTGGCCGGCGCCAAGGCGACCAAATCGAGCTAGCCGAGCGTTTCCAAGTAGAGAACGTTGCTCTAGGCTCGACACGGCATGGTCGCGGATCCTCCGCTCGAGCCGCTCGAGCGTCTCTTGGCTAGGCGCGCCGCAACGAGCGCGCCACTCGCGCTCAGCGAAATCGCTGGGGGAGCCTCCTTGCGTCGCTTCTTTCGCGTCACGCGACCAGCCGCCGCCAGCGTGATCGCGATGTACGTGCCGGCAGCCACGCCGGAGGTCGTCAAGGCACGCGAGCTCGGTCGGCGCTGGGCGTTCCTCGAGATCCGCGAGTTATTGGCTGCCCGCGGTGTGCGCGTGCCCGCGCTGCTCGCCGAGGACTGCGACAGTGGCTGGTTGCTGGTCGAGGACCTGGGCGAGACGCTCGCGCAGCGTCTAACGCGTGCTCCAGGCGAACAGCTCGAACTGTATGGGGTCGCCGTGAACGACCTGGCAAACGCTCAGCGCGCGCTCGCGGACTTGCCGCTAGACTCCGTGATTCGCACGCGCGCGTTCGACTACAAACTTTTGCGTTGGGAGCTCGAGCACTTTCGCGAGTGGGGCTTGCTCGCACGCGGAGTCGCGTTGACGGCCGAAGATCACGACATTTTCACGAGCGCGGCGCATTACCTGGCCCAAACGATCGCCAACCTTTCACGCGGTTTCGTGCACCGTGACTACCAGAGTCGCAACCTGATGGTGCCTGCCGAGCCGCACCCGACGCAGCTAGGCTGGATCGATTTTCAAGACGCGCTGCTCGGGCCGCGCGTCTACGACCTCGTCGCGCTGCTCGGAGACAGCTACCAGAGCTTCACGCCGAGCTTCATCGAGCAACGCTTGCTGGCGTACGCGCAGCAGCGCGGGCTTGCGAGCGAAGTGGCCGCGCTCCAACGCGAATTTCAGCTGGTGATGGTGCAGCGCAAGTTGAAGGACGCGGGTCGCTTCGTGTTCATCGAAAAGAACAAGGGTGACGCGAGCTTTCTCGAGTTCATCGCTCCGACCCTCGAGCTCGTGCGCCGCTCGCTGCAGGCTTTGACGGATGACGTCGCGTTGCACCCCTTGCGCGAGCGACTCGAGCGCTGGACGCCGCGCATCGTCGCGGGCGGCTAAGGGTCCGCGAAAGGCCAAGTCAATCGATCAAGAGTCTTGCGCCCGCGTTTCCCGGGGAGCAGGGGCAGCCGCCCCGCAAAGCGACGCGTTCGTCTTGGAACAGCAGATCACGGAGCGGAAGCAAGGCCGAGCATGCACAAAACCCGGCGAGGCCGGCGCCTGCTCCAACAAGTTGCGGTGGTCGCGCGACGCCTCAAACCGGAAAAAATACAAACTTCAGAGACATGCGTGTGAATCGATCGAGCATGACTCGCTCGAGTTGAAGATTCGCGGCCCCTAAGCGGCGCTCAGCCGAAGAACGGCGGTTCCGTTTTGGGCCAGATCGGCACGTACTCGCGCGCGAGCTCACTGTCGCAGAAGAGTAGCCAGCTGCGCTTGGCGACGCCCGCAGTTCGTAGAACGCCCGGCAACACGTCGAGCGCGCGCCGTGCGTCGCACAAGGCCAAGTCCAAATATCCGTAGCGCAAGCCGAAGCCCGCTCCGACCAAGGCCCCCAGCGTCGGGCGCAGGGCGGTTTCGAGCGCCGCCTCGAGCCGCGAGCGTTCGCTGAGACGCGCGTCGGCGTCCTGCTCTTCACCCTCGTACTTCAGGTAGCCGAAGACCTCGCGGTGCTTGGAAAAGCGACCCGAAAAAAAAGGCTGCGCTCGCAGAAAGCATTTCTTAAGCTCCGGCACCGAGGTCGTGGCGATGGCCAGATCGTCCTGCGCGGCGTAGTCGAGCGCGGGTTCCGGCTCGAGCTCGAACATGAGCCAATCTGCCGCCGCGCGCGCGCGCGCGTGCGGGACGCCGGGCAGTCCCTCGTGGAGTCCGCGCTGAGCCGCTTCTATCGCGAGCGCGAGCTCGTTCAGGCCAATCGATTCCGGCTGCGCGCTTGCGTCGGCAACGACCACGAGCGAACCGCCACGCGGCGCCGCAACCACCGCGAGCGAGCCGACCCAACGTTCGAACGCACGGTCACCGAGCAGCAGCCGGAGCAAGCTCTCGGCAGCGTCATGCTCAAGATCCGAGCCGACGCCGCCCGGCAGCTGCAAGGAGATCTCGAGCAAGTGCCCGCGCGCAAAGCCGGCACGCGCGCGCGCGCGCGTGAAATCGATGCCCGTTTCGTCGTGCACGCGCGCGAGTGAACGCGAGAGCGGCGAGCCGCTCTTTCCGGGCGGCTCGGCGTACTCCTTCAACCACTGTTGAACCCGGCTCATGCCATGCCCGCTCAGCGCTTGCCCGGGCCATAGGCCACGACTTCCGCGCGCACGGCGACCACGCCGGTCTGAAGCATGCCCAGGCTCTCTGCGGCGGCTCGCGAGAGATCGAGAATGCGACGTTTCGTAAACGGGCCGCGATCATTGACCCGCACGTAGACGACGCGGCCGTCGTCTTGCCGCGTGACACGTAGCACGGTGCCGAGCGGCAGCTTGCGATGCGCCGCGGTGTACGCTTCCGGTCGATACGGCGCGCCGCTCGCGGTGGCGTGACCGGCCAAGCGATCACTGTAGTAGCTGGCGTCCCCGCTCAGCGTCTTCAGCGACCGCGCGGATGAGAACTCTTGCGACAGCGCCAAACCGTCGCTATCCGTGTCGAAGGGCGCGCCCACAGATTGCGCGGAACCCGCGCCGTCGCCGCGAAAGGTTCGGGGTGCGTTCGCTTGCGGAGCGTTCACCCGCGAGTCTTGCGCCGCCGAACACGCGCTCAGCAAGAGCACGACGCAAAATGGACTCTGCCGGCCGGATTTCACAACCGGCGGAGCCTAACATGCGTCGCTACTCAGTTCGAGTGGAGTGCGTCAACGCGCGGCGTGATCGGCGAGCGCGACCTTGCGTTTGTCGAGACTCAGATCCGACAATTGGTCTTCCAGAGCCACGCGCTCGGTCAAGAGCTGGCCCTGCAAGTCGGTCAGGTCGATCGTGGCGTGTTGCAGTTTGTTGCTGATCTCTTGCATCTTTTGAGCGAGGTGCCGGCTGAGCTCGCTCGCCTGCACGACCTTGCGCAGCGAAACGAGCTGCACGTTGATCTCGTCAACGCGCTCGCGATAAACGGCCGACTGCGCCTGAATCGTCTCGATCCGCTCGCCGAGCTCCGCCATTTCGCGATGCGTCTGCACGATCTTGTCGAGCTTCTGCGAGAGCTCCGGATCGACGCCCGAGGCCGCGCGCAAATAGAGCGCAATTTCTGCCACGCCCGCGTCCGTCCGGATGTCGATCGATTTTTGGATCGGCGTCGATTCCTCGATCGACAGCTGCGCGCTCTCGCCGGCAGGCACCTCCACGGCAAACAGATACGCTCCCCCGAGCTTCTCCACCTTGGTCTTGGGTGCCTCCAGCTTGAAGCCCTCGCTGATCGGGTGGCGCACGTACACGGTGGCAACCTTGCTGTCGCGGTTCGTGAACGAGAGCTTGGTGGTGCGAATGCTGCGTGCCTCGCTTTGCACGACACCGCGCTCGATCGTGAGCAAGCGATCCACTTGCTCGCGCGTGCCGAGATCGGAGTCGACGAGCAGCTTGCGATCCAGCGCAAACGGCACGAAAGCGCGGCTGTTCCCCGGGATCGGCTCGGACAAACCCTCGCCCAGGAACTGACCACCTTCGTAAACCGTAACCGGACCGGCATCGAGCGTGTGCTGAGTCGGGTTCGTGAGCAGGACCGCGCGGTACGCGAAGCGCTTGGAGCCGCGGTTCGAGATCGGGTCGTAGAAGTAGACCTGCTGCGCCAGAGCGTCAGCGCTCAGCATGCTGACCATCGCCGAATGTCCCTTTTCGATCGTGAGCGGCGACGGCGCCAAGAAGTACGCGCTGCCGAGCGGCGCGTCGCTCGACGACTCGTGGGGTGTCGCGGCCTGCGCTGGTTTGTCGGCGCTGGCGTGCTCGGCCGCGACGACGCGCACGCCGTCGTTCGACACGCGCCCAGTACCTATGGCTTCGACTTGCGCCGCGTCCACGCCATTTTTCAGGAGCTCGTCTCGAATCGCATTGGCTCGCGCCAGGGAACCACCCTTACTGTCCTTGTCCGCCGCCTGCGCATAGCCGAGGATCCGAACGTGCTCCTTGTTCGAACGCAACCGATTCGCCAGCTCGACCAGACCGGAGCTCAGCGCGGCGGTGGGAGCCGGCATTTTCACGGATGGAGCGCGCTTCTGCGCCGTCTTCACGAAGTGCGCCGATAGTCCGCCGCCCGTGCTGGGCGCCGCGGGCGCGGCCTCGTCCATTTCCAGCTCCGCGACGGGTTGCGCGCGGCGCTCATCGTCCTTGAGCGCGTCGATCGCCGCTGCCCCGAAATTTCCGAGCACCTTCACTTCCTTGCTCGCCACTGCGTAGGGAGACCCGCCGCTAGGCGGCGCGACTCCGAGCTCGGTCTCGTCGCTCAGCGTTTCGCGCTCCACGTAACGCACGCTCTGCAAGTCGTATTTGAAGGACAGCGCAGAGGTCGAGCCGACGCCCACCGCTACGCGCTTCCAATCCTCGCCCGATACGTTGTCTACGACCGCCCAACTCTCGAGCGCAGCGTGCCCCTTGTCGTCGAGCTTGAGTCGGTAGGTCGGCTTCCAGGCAGGGCTCTCGGTCACGTACGAGATCCGCAGATCGTAACGATCCTTGCGCGGCAGCTCAATCACCACCGTGGTCGTACCCGACGCATGATCCATGGTTGGAAACGAGATCGGGACGGCCTTGCCCGAGCGCGCGTCCACCACGCTCAGCGATTTCAAGAAATCGTCGAGCCGCTCGGCGGGAACCTCGAGCGTGAAATGATCCCCATCGATCAGCGCGCGTCGCTCGAAGTAAGCGACCCCGTTGCGGTAGACGACCACGCGGCCCAGCGCGGCGTCCGTTTGAATCGGACGCGGCATTTGCGCGGCGCAGCCGGAGAGCGCTGCGCACGCGATCAGCGAAAGACAGGATATGTGACGCTTCAAAGACATTGTCGCACCTGGCAGGGTTGGAACCAGAGCCGCGGGAAGAAATTGGGCAGCTCCCCTCGAGAACGCGGAAGAGCTCCTCGTCTTACGCAGCAGCAGTGCAAAATGAGCTAGCGTGCGCGCCGAAAATGTCGGCCCCGGATCCGTCGCCCCATCAGGCCCAGCTCTCGCCGCGCGGCCTACGCTTGGGCGAGCGGGATATTCCTCTGATCTCGGGCAGCATCCATTATTTTCGGCTCGAGCCCAAAGAGTGGCTCGCGACGCTGAGCGCCGTGCAGGGCC
>DASYCR010000024.1:0-1898 GCA_036500095.1 Polyangiaceae bacterium | reverse complement strand
TGGTTAGTGCTGCCCAGCGCCGCTCATCACGGCCGCCTTCACGCCTTCGACCGGATCGAGCGTGTACGGGTAGGGCGGCTTGAACACGCCGGTGCCGTGGTTGTCGTGAGTGCCGGTGATGTTTTCGTACGCGTCCCCGTGCGATTCGAGCACGCTGTTCGAGTTGGCGTGTGAGGCGTTGGTCGGGTTTTTGACGCCGGAAAATAGGTTGTTTTCGGTGAGGATGCTGGCGTCCACGCCGAGCCCCACGCAGTAGTCGTCGCCGGCCGAGGTGTACAGGTTGTCGAACAGGTGCACTTGCCCGAAGCGTACGCGCGGCATGCGCTCCGAGACGTTGTCGGCCCACCAGTCGTGATGAAAAGTGACGTGAATGTGCCCGGCGTCCGTGAGCGCCGCGTCGGAGTTGCCGAGCAGGTTCGCGAAGCGGTGTCCACCCGGGCGCGCCGACGAATACCAGAACTTCGTCCACGAGACGGTGATGTAGTCGGCCGCTTCGGTGATGTCCATGTTGCCGTCGGAGCCGTCGGAGATATCACAATGATCGAACCAGATGTGGTGCGCTTCACTGCTCAGCGTGATGGCGTCGCTGCCGTTTTTGCACATGGGCGCGTCGGTGCAATTCATGCCGACGATCTTCACGTTCTTCACGATCACGTTCGAGCAGCCGTCGAGCTCGAGGTGCCCTTTGATCGAGGCGTGCGGGCCGCCCTCGATCGTGGTGTTCGAACCGATGTCGAACGAACCGCGGAACGCGGTGTCGAAACGTACGACCTTGGGAGTCGCATTGTGCAGGGCTTTCTCGAATTCTTCTTCCGTTGTCACGACGATCGGTTCGGCGTCGAGACCGCCGCAGGTGTAGCCTTGATCCAGCGCGTCGACGGCCGCAAACCCGATCGGCCCACCTTGTTCGGGAGCGGGCGTACCCGACGGGCAAGGGTTCTCGGCGTCTTCCGCGGCTGCTTTGCCGTTGTCGCCGCGAGCGTTCTGTGGGCCCCAACTCTGTTTGAAGCACGCGCTGAGCGACAGCAGAACGACGGGACCAAACAGGAAACGTGCGGCGTAGGACATGGCTCTAGATGTGGGCGCACCTAATGCGGCGGATCCGTCAAACGATCACGCTCTTTCCGTGGCGAATTTCCACGGGCGCGGCTGACCCTCGCTCAATAGACGCTCGCCAACAGCAGCAGGCCGGCGCTGAACGACGGGCGATCGAGCGCGCTGAGATCATTGCCGGCGATGCGCACGCGCGGTGCGTCGAGCGCGAGACGCGTGCCGAGATCGACTGCCGCCGACCACGAGTCGCTGAACCAATAGGCCGAGCTCACGCCCAGCGCTCCGAACGCGCTGTGAGGTCTCAGGTGTTGGCCGAGGTAGCCGGGTTCGCCGGCTCCGGCGATGTCGTACCAGGCGTAGCCGCCCGCGACGCGCGGTAAGAGCTCCACGTGACGAGCGATCATCAGCCGGGCGCCGAGCGCGAGCGCCGCGGCTTTGGTCGCGATGCGCGCGTTGCCCGCGGCGGCCGCCAGTTCGAGCCGCGTGAGCGACGACTCGAGCGACGCGCTCACGAAACCCCAGCTCGGGCCGCCCAGCACGCCGAGCTGACCGCTCGGATACGCTCGCGCGTTGGGCTCGAGCGAGAGCCCGGCTCCGAGCCAACCGATCAGGCGGTGTTCCACGGCGCTGCGCGCCGGCCGTGCTCGGGGTTTGGCGATCGGCGCGGGCGCTTTGGGCGGCGGGCGTTCCGGCTCGGATCGTTTTGTGGTGGCAGGTTCCGATGGCGCGGGTTTGGCTTCGGGTTCGGCCGCCGCGTGCGTGAAGTTTCGCACCGCCTCGGGCAGATCGCTCGCTTCGTTGCTCGCTTCCTGAACCATCGCCGCGCGCAGCGTCTCGACCGCGCG
>DASYCR010000023.1:0-10908 GCA_036500095.1 Polyangiaceae bacterium | reverse complement strand
GGCTTTTCCTTGGCGGTGTCGGGGATGATGATCCCGCCCTTGGTCTTCTCTTCCTCTTTCACGCGCTTGACGATCACGCGGTCTTGCAGCGGTCGGATTTTCGTAGCCATCTCTGTGGGTCTCCCGGAGGGGTTATCGGTTCTCGCGTGCGCCGTCTTTGGTGAGTCCAGCCGAGACACCGGGCTCATCGCCCGTCCTCTGCGCTAGCCTTTCCCGTCGCTGACGGTTGCTTAAACCTCTGAATTAGCTAGTGAAACCGCATTAGCACTCACCTTGGGTGAGTGCCAACAGGCGCCCGCAAGGTAGCCAGCCACCACGGACTGTCAAGGCAGTGACCGCACGAAAACGGACGATTGGCGGATCCGCTGCACCGCGCCGTTAGCAGCCGTCCACGCCGAGTGCTGGAAAAGCGAGGAGGCACTGGGCGCCTGTGTAGGGATCGGACTCGTTTGGAAACTCAAACGCGCTACCCTGAAGGGCAGGCTTGTCCGGTTCCCGTTTGGTGTTCGGTGTCGATGAGCGCGGCAGTGGCCGCGCGAAGGCCGGTGTCACCTCTCAGCGTGAAACCTGATGGAAGGAGTCTTGCATGGGTCAAGATGTGTCCAGCGTTCACGTTGAAATCGATGTGGCCAGCGATCTCTACGCGTTCTTCGAAGGTTTGATTGATGACGCGCTTCGAACCCATGGCTTCGAAGCGACGGAGGCGTCCGAGCGCTACGTGGCCGGGCTGCTCGCAGACTACGCCAAGCCCGCGCCGCTCGATGCCGAGACGCTCGAGCGCCCGCTGACTTTGCTGCTGGACGAGGCGTTGCACTCGGTAGGACGAGAACGCTTTGACCGATTGCGATCGCTCGGTGACGGTGTGCTCTACACGAGCGGCTTTTTCGCGGAGCACTTGAGTACGCGCGGCGTCGAGCTGCGCTACGTGCGTGATCTGGGTGCGCGAGCCTACGACGGCGCGGCCAGTATGTTGCGGCACGGCGGCGGAGACGCGGGCTCGGCGCCAGACGTATTCCGTGAGTTGGCGGACAACTTTGCCATGTTTGCGGATGTGGTTGCCCGCGTGGCCGACGTACTACAGGCGAACTCTGCACACATCTCGGATCGCGAGGTGCTTCGGCTCTACGAGCGTTGGTTGCGCACGGGCTCGTCGCCGCTGGCCGCTGCGTTGGCATTTCGGGGTGTGACCCCGCAGCGCGGCCAAGGCGGTCTGCATTGAGCCGCGCCCGCTCGCGCGAACTGCGGCGAATTCAGCGTGAACTCGAGCGATTCTACGGCTTGGAGCGGGCTCCCGACGTGACGCGCTTCGTGCGCGAAGGTGAGAGCGGCTCGCGTGAAGTCGTGCTCGTGCGCGAACTCGACGCCGAGCTCGAGATTGGCCTCGTGCTTCCACCGGAGTCGCGCTCACTCGCTGCCACGCCCTTCGGCGATCTGTGGTTGCAGGCCGTGGAAGGGGTAAGCCACTTTCTCTATCTCGTGGAGCGCGCGCGCGTGTCTTTGCCCACCACCCGACTCGAGCTCGAGCTCCAAGCGGAAGTCGACAAGTTCGTGGTCGTCTCCCGGCGAGTGGTAGGACGTGTGGAGGCTCGCGTTCGCCGTTTGTTCGAGGACATACGCTTCACGCACGCCGTGGGCAGCGAGGACGGCGAGCGTTATCGTTTGGCAAATAGTTTAGCAGCGCGGTTCGTGATGCGCACAGTGGCGGAGCGGGACCTAGACGTCGTGCAGGGGCGCTTGCGTCGCTTTTACCGAGCCGGCCAGACCGAGAAAATCAGCTTGGCGCGCGCCGCCTAGCGCAACGGTCGTCGCTAGGACGTTTAGAGTCGACAGCGAGCGATGAGCTCGGCGGCGGTTGGGTGCTCGCTCAAGCCGGCGAGCAGCTCGTCCGCGGGCGCATGACCGCGTGCGATGAGCTCCGAAAGGGGCGCCAAGTGCACGCGTTCGTCGTTGCCGGAAGAGTCGAGTCGCCGGCGGCGAGCGAGGCCGCCCTCCGCGATCTCGACGAGGCGCTCGGCGAGCTGACGTGCGGGGTAGGCCCCGATACTCGCCTCTAGTCCATGCCGAACGAGATCCATGCGCGCCTGCTCGATCGCTTCGAGCGGTAGCTCGAGTGCGAATGCATGACACTCTGCCAGGGCTCGCTCGTCGTAAAGCAACCCGGTGAGCAGCGCGGGCACTGCCGCACCGAGCCGGGCCGGCAAGCAATCGCAGCAGCGCACCTCGAGGGTGTTCTTGAGGCGCACCTCCGGGAATAGCGTATTGAGGTGCAGCTTCCAGTCGGCAAACGTGGCGCGTTCGCCTTGATAACCGTGCTCCAAGAAATCCCGAAAAGTTTGGCCCGTGTTGGCAATCGCGCGCTCCCCGCGTTTGACGAGGAACATGCCGGCGTCGAGCGCCCACTCGGCGTAGTCCGAGTAGCCTGGGCGCTCTTTGCGCAGCAGCTCGGGCAATAGTCCCGAGCGAGCTGGGTCCATGTTGAGCCACACGTAGCCTCGGCGGCTCTTGAAGCCTGCTCGTGCCCCCTCGGCAAACGGTGAGTTCGCGGTGAGCGCGTTGATCAACGGCGAAAGCCGCAGCATGGCGACGAGCTTGATCATCGCGTCGCTCTCGTTCGAAAAGTCGAAATTGGCTTGCACCGTGGCGGTGCGCTGCATCATGTCGTGCGCGCCGCTGCCGCGCGTCGGCAGGTACTGGCGCATGATGGCGTAGCGTTGTTTGGGCACCCAGGGCAGTGCGTCCAAGTGAGCCAGCGGCTGAAAGCCGACGCCGAGCCAGATCAGCTCGAGCTCTTGCGAGATGGGAGCGAGCTCCGCAAAGTGCTGATCGAGCTCGGCGCGAACCGCGTGAATGTCCGGTAGTGCAGCACCGCTGAGCTCGAGCTGGGCGCCCGGTTCGAGGGTGATGGACGCGCCGGCACGCCGCAGGGCGATCGTGGGACCATGGGCGCTCTCACGCTCGGGTTGCCAACCGAGTTCGGCCAGCCGCGCGAAAATCGCGGTGACGCCGTGTTCGTAGTCGAGCGGTGCGAGCGTCCTCGCATGAACGGCGAATTTTTCTGCTTCCGCACCGATCAGAAACGCGGTGGGGGGCTTTTCTGCTTCGTGGAAGATATCGAGCAGATCGGCTTTGCTCCGCAGCGGACGCGAATCTTCGGATACATCGGCCATGAGATCGGCGGATGTCTACCAGTTTCCCGGCTCGCCATCGAACCCTGTGTCGGAGGATCGGGCCGGCATGGACGGGTGGAGCGAGCCCAGCGCGAGTGCGAGTGCCCGCGTATGGGCTTCCGTCGTGCCGGCGCCACTGCCGATCACGCGGGCGCCCCCGACGCTGAGATCGAGTGCGCGTTCGGCCCAGTGCTCCGGGTCGGAGAGCGAATCATCGAAGCCGCGCACACTGGCCTCACTGCCGGCAAGAAAGACGCCCGGCGCGACACCGTGTTGTTCTAGCGCAGCACGAAATTGCTCGAGCGCGTGGAGGCCGAGGTTCACGTGGGGCACTTCAAACAGCACCGCGGTTGCGCCGGCGTCGGCTAGCGCAGCCACGAGCTCGCTGGGGTTGAGCAACACGGCATCGTCCGCCGCGCTACATTCTACGACCGCCCAGGTTGGCAGTTCGGTACGAGCTGCGGCGACGACTGCTGCCATCAAGCCCAAGCGCGAGCCTTGGCCACGTGTGAGCAAGAGTTCGCAACCGGCGGCCGCTAGACGCTCGGCGTGCTCGGTTAGCTCTTCATGTAAGCGATCTGCGGCAACTGGGCTCACCATGTCTGATCCCAATACGCCCGCGATGGCAACGGGTTTCCCAGTCTCTGATGCAGCCTCGAGTGCGAGCTCGACCGCGCGTCCGGTGAGCTGCGCCGCCCGGTGCTGCATGCCGACCTCGGCCAGCGCGCGGGGCGTCGTATCTGCGGTCAGCGCGGACACGACGTCCACACGGCTCATGATTTCCGTCCGGTAGTGCGCGAGCACCTCCTCAGGGTGCTCCCGCAAGAGCAAGCCGAGGGCGCCCGGTGAGTCCAGGGCCAGCCCGCGAGCTCGAAAGGACGCACAGGTGTCTGAATCGACGACAATCGGTCGACCCGTGACTAGCCGATGGCGGATCCGCTCGAACGTCATGGCAGAGCGAACGAGCTTAACACTACTTTTTGCCGGAGGTCGGTGGAGGCCGGCTCGGGAGAGCGCCGGCGGGGGCTCCCTCTTTGGCCGGGGCTTGTGGCGTGAGCAACGCGGGGAGCGCATGTCGCACGTCTTCTTGAGTCAGCGGATCTTGAGTGGCGCGTTCGACTTGCGCGCGGCCGACATCGCCGCCGACGCGTAGCAAGGTCGCTGCAACCGAGAGCACCGCTTGCACGAGTGAGTCGTCGTCGGCCGTGGCGCGGTACAGGGCGAAGAAGGTGCGCAGATCATCGAGCTCGGCTGGACTCGCGAGTTTTTTCAAAGCGCGCGCGGCGCGAGCCACGTCATCGGTCGAGTCGGACGGATCATTCAGGTGTTTGGCGAGCAGCGGCGCGGCACGCACTTCCCCGCTTGCAGCCAGAGCGTCGGCGAGGGGGCCGACGGGTGGCGGGAGTTCGCCTGAGACGAAATCGAAGTGGTGCTCGAGGGCGGCGAGCATGTAGTCCGCTCCCACCACGCGGCGAGCCAACAAATTGCGCGCCTCCGTGCGCAACTCGCCGGGTAGGCGCGGGCTGCTCGCCAGGTCGATCAGCGATTTGGTCACGACCGGATCCGCTTGTCTGCCGAGCTCCGTGAGCAAATAGCGTTGCGCAACGGCCATGTCTGGCGTCAGCACGTCGAGTGCCGCGCTGAGCTGTTCGACCAATGGCGGCGCGGGTGCGCTCGCCTGCGCGACCCGCCCGCTGCCCGCATCGACGGAGCAAGCCGTGATCTTTTCGCCGAGCTCGAGTTTTTTGCCTTCGCCGCCGTCCTGATCGAAGGACCAGACGGTGCCCGCCCCATCGCAGAAATAGAAGCCGGCAGGAGCAGCAGCGCCGCCCACGACGTCTGCAGGCACCACGCGCACCCAGCGCAGCGCACTCGTGTTTGCGTCGAGGCCGAAGATCACCCGAAAGTAGCTGGCGGCGAACGTGCCGCCACCGAACGTCAGGCCGGCGTCTTTCGTGGTGGGTGCCGCGTAGACGCGAATCTTGGTGCGCGCGTCGCCCTGAGGGAGGGAGTCTGTTTCGCCGCTGCCGAGCCATTCTGGATTTCCGGGCAACGAAAGCGGAGGCAGGGCGATCGCGACGGCTTGATTCGTGCGCGCCAGGTTGATCTTGTCGTCGAAGCGCGTGAGCGCGCGTTCACCGAAGTAAATCTCACCGCCAAAATTGACGGCTTGGCTGGTCTGCTCGCGAAACAGCACCCGACCCGAATCGCGGCCCGAATCGAGTTCGATCGCGCTCACGTATTGATGGCTCCAAGGAATGAACGCGACTCCGCCGCGAACCGCCGGATGTCCGAGCGGCGTGGCAGATTCGAGCGTGGACAGCACGGAGCCGGACTTCGATACGCCGATCACGCGATAGCTGTCCGGCCCAGCCAGGACGAGTACCGAGCGTTCGCCGTCGTTGGCAGCGCCGCGCAGTCTGAGGCCACCACTGGCCACGCTCCAGGCCTTGTTGCCGTTCTGCGCGTCGAGCGCGACGATCTGATCTCTCTCCGCGACGATCACCAACGGCCCCGCAATTTGCGGTAGTGACCCGAGCGCTGCCGCGTGCGACCAGCGAGCTCCGGTGTCGAGAGTGACGGCTACCAGACCCCGCTCCGTCAGGCCGATTGCAACGCGGGCATTCGGCGTCTTGGGAGCGGCTCGCAAGCGCGCCTCGAGCTGGCCGATCGAGGCGCCGTGGTCGTCTTGCCAGTTCGTGGAGAATACATCGTCACCGCGCGCGCGCGCTGCGGCGCAAGCGTTCACCGCCAGGCACAGAACGAGTCCGGTCAGGAGCGGGCGCGTCATTCACCGTCTCCAGAAACCGAGTGCCCGTGCAATGCGGCGTCGATCGCGCGGCGCACTTTTTCGCTGCCGTTCTTCGGATACGAAGCGAGCGCCGTCTGTAGAAGTTCGTTGGCTGCGGAGGTGGCAAGCAAGCGTAAACGCTCGATCGCCTCGAATTTGACCTTCTCCGGCACGTCGGGCGTCGGGCGCAGGAGCAGTGGCAAGAAGCCACTCTGCATCGTGTCGAACGGGAGCTTTCCGAGCAACGCTAGAAATTTCTCGCAATCGCCAGCCTCGCATAGCGTACCGATCGCTCCTGCTGCCTCCGGTACGTTGCGCGGCAGTACCACGAATAGGTCAGGCACGGCCTCGCGCACGCCGAGTGCGCCCAAGCCGTCCGCGGCGACACCGCGCAGCGCCGGATCGCTTCCGCGCAACGCTTGTCGCAACGCCTTGACTGCCGGAGCCCCCTTCGTTCGAATCAGGGCGTGCACCGCGGCACGACGGACTTCAGCGTTGCGATGCATGACGTACGGCGCGATCGTCGCGCTCGACGACTCCTTGGCGAGCGCGCCCGACACGCCGAGAGCTCGCGCCAGAATCTTCGGGCTCGCGCCGCGCGCGAGCAGTGCAACGACTAGTGGTACGGCGCCCGCATCGGCACTCGATTCGACCTCGCCGAGCGCGTTCAGAGTGCGTGCTTCGTCCCCACTTTCGAGAGCGGTCTTGAGCGCCGTCAGATCGACGTGGCCATGTGTCGGGGCCGCCGGGGCCGCAGCAATGGAGCTCACGAAGAGCAAAGTGATGATGCCGACCTGCTTGAGCATGGGAGTATCTGGCCCTTATTGGCCTCGGACTTTGGCACGAGCAGATCGCGATCGTCGAGAGTAGAATCGCGTCCAGGAGCCCCCCTTTGGATTTGCCGGCGATCGAGCTCGAACTGATTGAAGACATTTCACCGAAACACGCCGACGGATTTCTCCGGCTCGTCCGGCGCCGCTACCGCGCTTGCTACCCCGACGGCACCAAAAGTGAGCCGTTCGTTTACGACGCGGTGGATCGGTCGGCGCTGGACGCGGTGGTGATGGTTGCTCACTTCCGCGATGCATCGCAGGCAAGGCAGGTCTACCTCCGCAGCGCGCTACGCCCACCGCTGACCTTGCGCACACGCGAGAAGTCCCCGCTGCCCGCGGAGCGCTTGGACGGCGGCTTGTGGGAGCTGCCGGCGGGTTTGGTCGAGCCGAGCGAGCAAAGCCAAGACGGTCTCCGGCGCGCGGCCCAGCGGGAGCTTGCCGAGGAGCTCGGCTTCGACGTGGAGCTCGCCGCGTTACGGGAGCTTGGGCCGAGCACATTTCCGGCGCCGGGCATCATCGCCGAGCGGCACTTCTATTTCGAGGTGGAGGTCGAACCCAGCCATCGGCGAGCTCCAGATTTGGATGGGTCAGCGCTCGAACACTTTGGCGTCGTCACGGCCGTCTCGCTGCAGGAGGCGTTGAACAAGTGCCGTTCCGGGCAGATCGAGGACGCCAAGACCGAGCTCGCCCTGCGGCGCTTAGTGGAGCGGTTCGCATGAGCGGACCGCGCATCGTGGTAGTCGCCAAGCGGACCGCGTATCGGCGCCACGTCGAGGAGGAGCACGATCCACGCGCCCGCGAGCTCTTGAAGCGTCGCGATCCGACGGTCGCGACGTGGATAGCCGCGCATCGCGAGCACGAACGCACGCTCGAGGAGGTCGAGCGCGTGCTCGACGAGCTCGGCGCCAAGACGCTCGTGGTCGAGCAGGCACATGCCGCGTTCGACACATCGGACGCTGCGCTCGTGATCGCGGTAGGCGGCGATGGGACGCTGCTCGCCGCGTCGCACAACGTCGGTAGCGTGCCGATTCTGGGCGTCAATAGCGCACCGGCGCATAGCGTTGGCTTCTTTTGCGCGGTGACGCGCAAGACGTTCCGCGTTCACTTGCAACGTGCGCTCGATGGTCGACTAACCAGCGTCAGCCTCATGCGCATGCGCGTGACGTTGAATGGGCGCCTGCGGAGCAAGCGCGTGTTGAACGAGGCGCTCTACTGCCATTCGTCACCGGCGGCGACTTCACGCTATATCCTGCGCTTGGGCCGCTTGCGCGAAGAGCAGCGCTCGAGCGGTTTTTGGATTGGACCGCCTGCCGGCTCGACCGCGGCCCAACACTCTGCAGGTGGCCGCGTGCTCTCGCTCGCGTCAAGCAAGTTGCAGCTGATAGTGCGAGAACCGTACGCACCCTCCGGCACGAAGTATCGTTTGCTGCGAGCACTGGTCGAACCTGGGGAAGAAGCATTCGTGCAAAGCAAAATGGACGACGCCTCGCTCTATCTCGACGGTCCGCATCGGAGCCTGACGGTCCGCCTCGGCGACACGGTGGCGTTTGCGGCGTCGGACGAGCCCCTGACGGTACTCGGACTTCGTCGCAGGCAGTCTCGCTAAGCGGCGAGTGCGTAGCGCTCTGACCCGTTGCGCGGGACAACCTGCTACGCACGACTCTCGCGGAATTTTTTCCGATCTTTGGCGTAGGAGGCTCGGGCGAACGGCCGTCGGAAGTGCGGCGGCCATGATTCCAGAACTTCAAAGCGGAGTACGAAACGGCGTTGCCTTCGTCGCGTTGGAGTCGGGCAGCACTTGGCATTGGGGCTGGGCACTCGCGCATCAGCTCGGCTTTCAAGATTGCGTGATCGTGCAGCAGCTCGAAGAGCCGCCGGCCGAATTCGAGCGCCGCACGCAACGCGCCCTCCGCGGCATCAGCACCGGAGGTGGGCGCCTCGGAGTCGCGGTGCTCTGCACGCGCGCGGAACTGAGCGCCAAACTCGTGACAGGTCGTTACCTGCTCGCCCGGCTGATGCTCGGTTACGTCGCGGCCAACTGCGCTTCGTTGGTGCTCACGGCACCGGATACTATTGGGGGCATGCGCGGGCACTTGAGCGCGCTCGCCGAGGCACTACGCGAGAACGTGTCCCCGCTCGTGCCCATCAAAGTCGAGCTGTTCGCGCAAGCGAGCTAGGGCGCGTGCGCCGCGGCGCCGGCGCTCGGGCGAACCGTGCGGTCGCTCTCGCCGCGTCCATACGCGTCGAAGAGCTGTCCCCACTGCGTACTCTTTTTCCAGTCCTCGAAGACCTGGCTGTCCTTGCGCGGCCAACGATAATAGTCGTGATACGCCTCGCTGCCGAAGATGAACGCGTTGACCAGCGGCGTGTGGAAGAAGAGCTTCTGGAACTTCTTGAGCGGCCCGAACCAGAGCGCGTCGCCCACCATGCTGGCCGCGTTGTCGCCCACGGAAAATCCCCAGCTCTCGCCGGAGATGTCCGCGCCCACGATCTCGATCTCGCGCGGGTCACCGACGCCCAGGCCGTCGTCGTGCGCTACTTTGATGTACTCGAGGCTCATCGGGTCGAAACCCATCATCTTGGCGGCGACGGCGTCGATCGCCACCTGATCGGCACTCGCGAGCATGTAGTCCTTGATCACCGGGAACATCGTGCGCGGACCGGGCCCGTTGCCCGCCGTCGTGCCGTCCATGATCGCGAACAGGCCTGTGTGGATCTCTTTCTGAATCGCCAACAGATCGACGAGCGTGCGATGAATCCAGCTGTGCGTGTAGTGTCGCTTGGTGCTGAGTAAGCCGCCGAAGGCGTTTTTCATGGCGCCGGTGGTGGTCGTGTAGATGTGACACTTGACCGTGGGCAGGTGCAAAATATTTTTGCCGAAGAAATAGTCCGGGATCTTCACGCCTTCCGGAAAGATGTCGTGCAGCACGTGCAAGCGCGCTTTGGGGCGGAATTCGACCCACTTCATGTCCTCGTCCTTGAAGTTGTAGAGCACGGGGATCTGGTAGCGCTTGAACAGCGGCAAGTAGTGATTCAGGTCCTCGCCTTTGAACGCGTTGGTCACGACCGTCTTGTTTTGCACGCAGCTGATGTCCGCGTAGCCGGCGTTCTTGAGCGCGACGATCGTGCCCTCCATCTGCCAAGGCGTGGAGTTGGCTCCCGGGAACGGATAGTGCCAGGAAATATTGTCCTTCAGGATCGTGGTCGCGTTTTTGTCGAGCGCGTCCTTCATGCCCGCGAGCTCGCACAGTCGCTCGATGTCTTGCAGAATGGTTTCGGGCTTGACCTTGAGAACCGCGACTTTGGCTTTGGACATGCCCGTTTCTTAGCGATGCTGCGCCGGTCGCGCAACCGATCTGCCGAATCTCCACGCGCTCTCCACAAACGCAGAAAAGGCCGCGCGATCCAAAGATCGGCGGCCTTTTGCAGCGTCCCTACGAGGCTGCTTGGTGGGGCGTCGCTCAGCCGCGCTTCGCGAACGGAGTACGGCCCGAATAGACTTGCTCGTCCCCGAGTTCGTCGGCGATCCGCAAGAGCTGGTTGTACTTCGCGATGCGATCGCTGCGACTCAAGCTGCCGGTCTTGATCTGTCCGGCGTTGGTCGCCACGGCCAGGTCCGCGATGAAAGCGTCTTCCGTTTCGCCCGAGCGATGCGAGATGACCGACGTGTACCCGGCCGTAGTGGCCAAGCGAATCGTATCGAGCGTCTCGGTCAGTGATCCGATCTGATTGAGCTTGATCAGGATCGAGTTCGCCGTTTTCTTCTCGATACCGCGCGCGAGTCGCTCTTTGTTGGTCACGAACAGGTCATCGCCCACGAGCTGCAGCTTGCTGCCGAGCTTGTCGGTGATGAGCTTCCAGCCGTCCCAGTCGTCCTCGGCGAAGCCGTCCTCGATGCTGACGAGCGGATATTTCTCCGCGAGCTTGACGTAAACCTCGGCGAGCTCTGCGGAGGTGTGCGCCTTCTTGTCCCAGGTGTACTTGCCGTCCTTGTAGAACTCGCTGGCAGCCGCATCGAGCCCGATCGCAATTTGCTCGCCCGGCTTGTAGCCGGCGGCCTCGATTGCGGTGATGACGCGCTTGATGGCGTCTTCGTTCGTGCCGAGGCGCGGCGCGA
>DASYCR010000022.1:0-3517 GCA_036500095.1 Polyangiaceae bacterium | reverse complement strand
CTCTGGTTCCGTCGCGCGCGCGCGCCGCTCATCGTCGCCGGCATCTTGTTGCACATGGGCATGTTCGTGACGCTCGAGGTCGGCTCGTTTGGGCCCGCCTGTTGGCTGCTGTACCTGTGCTTCCTCGATCCAAAGCGCGTGCACGCCTTCGTCGACGACGTCGTCGCCGGCAGCAAGGTCGACTGATCTTGCGACGCTCAGCTATAGCCGACCGCGGCCGCCGCGGGGTCGGTCGCCTCTTGCGTGCGCCGTGTTGCCGCGCGCAGCGGGCGAAAGAACGCGCGCAGCTCTCGCGCCAACAGCTCGGGTTCCTCGGCCGCGGCGAAGTGGCCTCCGACGGGAATGCGCGTGAATCGGCGCACGTCGAAGAATCGATCGGCCCACGAGCGCGGCGGCTGCGCCGTGTCTTTCGCGAAGATGGCGAAGCCCGCGGGGACGCGCGTGCCGCCCGCCAACTCCTTCGCCTTCTCGAGCATGAAGCGGAGCGCGCCCGCATTCGTGAAGTCGAAGTATGGAGTGAACGCAGTGCCGATGCTCCGGGTCACCCAATAGATCATGACGTTGGTGATGAGCTCGTCGAGGGTAAAGCGCGACTCCACGTCGCCGTTGCAGTCGCTCAATGTGCAGAATTTTTCCACGAGCCAAGCGGCCATTCCCGCCGGTGAATCGAGCAGTCCATGCGCGAGCGTGAACGGGCGCGTCCCCTGGATCATGGCGTATGCCCCTTGCTGTTCCATGTACCTCTGCGTGCGCGCAACGTGCTCGCGCTCTTCTTGCGTGGCGTCGCCGGGGACGCGGAACGCGTGCCAGAACGGCACGTCGGTGAGGTGCACACCGACGAGCGAAGCCGGATAGCTGCGGGCGAGGTGCTCGCTCACCGTGCTGCCCCAATCGCCGCCGTGAGCGCCGAATTTGTCGTAGTGGAGCTCTTTGGTCATGAGCTCGTGCCACAGGGCGCCCACGTGAAAGATGCCGCCATCTCGCCGGAACGCGTCCGAGAACGCGAAGCCGGGCAGGCTCGGCACCACGACGTCAAACGCGTCCGACTCGGCGCCGCCGTGCGCCCCGGGATCGGTGAGGAGCGGAATGATCTTGTGAAAGCGCAAGAACGAATCGGGATAACCGTGTGTGAGGATGAGCGGCAAGGGCGACGGACCGCGACCACGCTCATGAATATAGTGGATATTCATGCCACTCATGCGCGAGCGATAGTGCGCAAATTGATTGATGTCTCGTTCCTGCGCGCGCCAATCGTATTGGGTGCGCCAGTGCTCCACGAGGCGCGCCAGGAACCAGGGGCTGGTGCCGCCGTCCCAACTGCGATCGCTGCTGTGCGGCAAGCGCGCGCGCTCGAGACGCATCGCGAGATCGGCGAGCGCCTCGTCGGCGACGTAGACGGTGAAGGGCTGGTGCATCGCGTACTCCTCATCTGCCTCAAGCGTGAAGCGCGCTGTCCTTGAAGAATGCGGATACGTCGGCGGCGTACAGGGCCGGTTCCTCGAGCGCCGCCAAGTGGCTGCCCCGTGGCATCTCGGTCCAACGCTGCACGTTCACTGTGCGCTCGGCGAACGCGCGCGGCGGAATACCACCGATATCTTTCGGAAAGAGCGCCATGGCCACCGGCACTTTCACGCGCGACGCCACCGTCAACGACGGCGACAACGCTTCCGCGCGATAGCTCGCGATCGACGAGCCGATGGTGCCCGTGATCCAATAGATCATGATGTTGGTGAGCAGCTCGTCTTTGCTGAAGCTGTGGTCGAGATCGCCGTCGTTGTCGGACCAGCTATGGAATCGATCGACGATCCACGATGCCAGCGCCACGGGCGAATCCGAGAGCGCGGGCGCCAGGCTGTTGGGCGCCTGCATCTGGACCATGGCGTAAGCGCCGTCGGCCATCATCTGCTTCTTGCTCGCGGCGAGATAGCTCCGCTCGGCGCGCGAGAGCGAGGCGGGGTCGGTGTTGTTCACGTGCCAGCCGAGGTCCGTGAGGTGAATGCCGACCACGGACTCGGGATGATCGATGGCGAGGATCTGGGCGAGCGCGCTGCCGCCGTCGCCGCCCGCGACGCCGAACCGGCGATAACCGAGCCCCTCGGTCATGAGCCGCCACAACAGCTCGGCGCTGTGCCGATTGGGTTGCTCTCGCACAGCAAGATCGAGCGCGCCCGTGAAGCCAAAGCCCGGCAGCGACGGAACGACGACGTCAAACTCCCCACCGAGCCGTGGGAGAACCTTCACGTAGCGATAGAAGGAGTCCGGCCATCCGTGCAGCAACAGCAAGGGCAGTGCTCCCGGGGCCCGCGCGCGCTGGTGGATGAAATGGAGCTGCTCCCCATCCGCGACCTTCGCGGTGAAGTGCGGCAATTGGTTGAGCGCGGCCTCCTGCTGCGCCCACGAGAAGCGGGTGCGCCAGTCGTCGATGAGCTCGCGCAGATACTCGCGGCTCGTGCCGTGGCGCCAAGGATGATGACCGTCGCTCGGCGCCGGGACGTCATCGTCGTCGAAGCGGGCCTGGTTGAGCCGCAGTTGCAGATCGCCCAGCACCGCGACCGCAACATGGATCGAGAAGGGAGCGATGTTCATGGTCACGCGCGCCTCACACCGAATCGGTGCTTACGCCGTGCCGCTCCGTTTGGGCCGACGGCTATTCAGCGGCGCGTTGCGTTCGCGGCAAGTGGCGCTCGAGCTTGTCGAGGACGTCGAGGCGATCGACGAGGTCGCTGACATAGTCGAGCTTGTCGGTGTCGATGACCAGGACCTCGCTGCGCTTCCAACGCGCGAACCACTGGTCGTAGTTGTCCTGCAGCAGCTTCAGATACGAGGTGGGGATCGACTGCTCCATGGCGCGGCCGCGGATCTTGATGCGCTGCTTGGTGGTCTTGAGCGAGCACTTCAAATAGACCATCAAATCAGGCGGCTGAATGGCAGTGCAAATCGCCTCATACAGCTCGCTGTACGTCTTCCACTCGCGCTCGCTCAGGTTGCCGCTCTTGTGCGCGGCGTTGGCGAACACCTCGGCGTCCTCGTAGATGGTGCGGTCCTGCACCACGATGCCCGGGGTGCGATCGAGCTCCTGATGAATGCGGAATTTGTGCGTGAGGAAAAAGACCTGGCTATGAAAAGCCCACTTCTTCATGTCTGCGTAGAAGTCCGCGAGGAACGGGTTGTCCTCGTTGGGCTCGAAGAACGGCGGCACGCCGTAGGTCTTGCAGAGGAACTCGACGAGCGTGCTTTTGCCAGCACCGATGTTGCCCGCGATCGCGATGTAGGTACGGCCGCTCACTGCGCGATCCTTAGGCGGCCCACCGGGTGCCATCAACCGCGCGGCGGCCGATTTCTTGGCGCGCGCCGCTTCGGCTGCGATCGTCGGGGCTTATGGCGAAAAGCTCGTCCGGGACGGGGGCGGACACCTCCGATCAGCGGAGCAGCTCGCGGCTCTCGCGGCTGCGCGAGATCGCGTCTGTGATGGCGCGGCACGGGTTTGCCCCGGCCATGCGCTCGCTCCCACTCGTGC
>DASYCR010000021.1:0-1906 GCA_036500095.1 Polyangiaceae bacterium | reverse complement strand
CGTCCCCTTCAGATGTGCGCGAGCCGCCGCGCTCGGCATGGCCGGAGCCATCGGTTGCGCAGCCCCGGCGCCCGCGGGCGCAACACCCAAGACCGTGCCCTTGTTCTCGCGTGGCCTCGGCGGAGCAGCCGGCGCGGCCGCCGCTGCGGGCGCTGTTTGGGCTCCAAACGCCATCGGCGGCACCGTCGACTCGGCCGTGCCACCGAGCGCCGGACTTGGCCCGGTGCGGTGCGGATCGGACGGCGCTTCGACTTTGAACGACGTCCCGCACTTGGGACAGCGCATCTTGAGCCCGCTCGACGGAACGCGGCGCTCGTCGACTTGATACGGGGCTTTGCACCCCGGGCATTCGACCTTGAACATCTACCAGCAGGGCCCTTCAAACTTACTTTTAGCAGGACATCCCCGCGCTTGTCGCGATCCTTGCCAAACGGATTGTCGTGTCCCCGCGCGCGCCATCCGTGGTAGGGCGCTCCTCCCATGGAGCGTTCGACGGCAGCCTTGATCGGGTTTGGCTTCGTTGCGGCCGTCGTCGGTCTTACGGTTTTCTCCCACGGATCCCACAAGGCTGCGCGTCCGGCAGCCAGCGCCGTTCCGAGCGCGAGCCATTCGAGCGCGCCGAGCGCGAGCGCTCCTACATTGGATACCGACGGCGGCGACGCGCCGAGCCCGGACGACGCCGGCGTCGTCCCGGTTACCGAGGGTTTCGAGACCTTTCCGGACGGTGGGAAGGTGCCACCGCTGGCCGATTCGAGGCCCAATCAGGTCACGTTTGGCGTCGTGCAATTCAGCTATAAGGGCGCGCAATTTGCGCCTGCGGACGCGCGCAGCAAGGCCCAAGCGCTCGAGCGCGCCAACGCGACGCTCGAACTCGCCAAGCACGATTTCGCGGCTGCAGTCGGCAAGGGCGACCATGGCTCGACGGCGGACGCCGGCAAGATCCCGCGCGGCGTTCTCGAACCGCCTATCGAATATCTTCTGTTCATGCTGGACAAGGGCACGGTGCTCGCAGAGCCGGTCGACACGCCGCGCGGCTACTGGATCTTGCGGCGAAACGATTGACCTCCGGTCGTCCGGTCCGCTCTGGGCGTCGTGACGCCAATGTGGGCGCAAATTCCGCTCTTCGAAACGCTCAACTCGAGCCTAGCAACCATTCGACAGGTCCTCTAAAGTCCTAGTGGATTCCGCCCGATCGCATGTCGAGCACTAATCCGTTGGCGCCGTCCTCGGCGCAGGACCTCACGTTGGTGACGTCCACAATCGCCCGGCTCCGCGCCGAGCACGACGGCGCCAGTGCGGGCACCGTGCAAGCAGTGCTCTTGCACGAGATCGGCGTGCTCGAAGAGCGTCTCGGCGACGAGGCCGCGAGCGCGCGGGATCAGCTGGGCGCCGTCAACGCCGAACCGGACTTCCGCGAGCCACTCGAGCGCTTGATTGCCATCATCGAGCGACGCCAGTCCTACAAGAATTTGGGCAAGCTGCTCGAGCGTTTGGTGCGCGTCGCGGAGCGCCCCGAGGAACGCAGTCGCGCATTGCTCGATCAAGCGTTCTATCTCTGCGATCACGAAGAAGACTTCGCCGGCGCGCGCACGCTGCTCGAGCAAGCCAGCGAAGAGTGTCCAAACGACGCCAGTCTGTTCCTGGCGCTGGAGCTGATTGCGGGGCGGCTCGGCGACCCGGAGCTGCGCGAGCGTGCCGTCACCGCGCGGGCACGCCTGACAGAGCACGCGTTCTGGAAGGCGCTTTTGCTGATCGATCTCGCCGAGCTGCGCCGGAGCCTCGAAAACTTTGCGGGCGCGGAGCAGGCTCTCGACGAGGCCATCGCGCTCGGCAGCCCAGCGACGTTCCTGGCGCTGTCCGCGCTGGCAGAGCTCGCCGACAAGACACAAGCGGCGGCGCTCGGAGC
>DASYCR010000020.1:0-2957 GCA_036500095.1 Polyangiaceae bacterium | reverse complement strand
CGCCCTGATGCCCGCGTTGACCGCACTGGCTTTGTTCATTTCGACGCTCCGACTCGGTGTGCGTACTCACGGCGACTAGTTTGGGCGATCGGATCCTGCCAAAGACGACCAGAGTAGTATAAGCGCTCACCTGACAATCTGAACAGGGTGCTTGTCTGCAGCGGAACAGCAAAAGCTCAAGCGTTTTCTCAGGGTTTTAGGCTTTGCCGTTGTTGACATAGGCCGGCCGGCCCCGTAGCTTCGCGAACGTCCAGTGGGAAATAGTGGGGCTAAGTGTTGAAGCTGCCCAAATCCCATACCCTGCGTTGAGACACGATGTTCCGAGGCCAATTCACCCACAGCGTCGACGTCAAAGGGCGCGTCAGTTTGCCCGCGCGCTTTCGCGACGTGCTGATCGCGGACGGTGATGCGCGCTTCGTGCTGACGCCCGCGCTGTTCGATCCGTGTCTGCATCTGTACCCGATGCGCGCGTGGGAGGAGTTCGAGAAAAAGGTTTCGGAGTTGCCGAGTCTCGATCCGAACGCGGTGCGCTTTCGTCGGCTCTACGTCTCGGCTGCGGTCGAGTGTGAGCTCGACAAATCGGGACGCGTGCTCGTGCCTCCACACTTGCGTGAGCGCGCAAAGCTAGAAAAGGACGACGCGCTCTGGGCAGGCATGGGACGCATTCTCGAGCTGTGGTCGAAGAGCGCGTGGGACGCGGCGCTCACGATGAGTCCGAGTGACGCCGAAAGCTTCAAGCTCGCGATGGAGCAGATCAAGATATGAGCATGGCCGCCCTCGAGCTCCCCGAAACGCCCTCGTTTTCGCACGTGCCCGTGCTGCTCGAGGAAGTGTTGGCAGGCCTCGAGCCGGCGCGTGGTGGCGTATTCGTCGACGCGACGGCGGGCGGCGCCGGTCACTCCGCGGCCCTGCTAGCGGCGTCGCCGAGCGTGCGTCTCGTGGCGTTCGATCGCGACCCGTTGGCTGTCGCGACGGCGCGCGAGCGATTGTCGGAGTTTGGCGAGCGCGCGCGGGTGATTCACGGCTCCTTCGATCAGATCGCGCCGACCTTGGCGGAGCTCGGCATCACCGAGGTCGCCGGCTTGCTCGCGGATCTCGGGGTGAGCTCGCAGCAGCTCACGGACGGAGCGCGCGGCATGAGCTTCCGCTCGCGCGGGCCGCTCGACATGCGCATGGATCCGTCGCAAGGCGAGACCGCGCTCGAACTCGTCACTCGCTTGTCCCAAGACGAACTCGCCAACACGATCTACGAACTCGGTGAAGAGCGCCGCTCGCGTCGCGTCGCTCGTTGCATCAAGCAAGCACTCGAGGCAGGTGAGCTCGTGGACACGCTCGATCTGCGGCGCGCGGTCGTACGCGCGGTGGGTCCCCGACGGCTCGGCGGAGTCGATCCCGCCACCCGCACGTTTCAGGCGCTGCGCATGGCGGTGAACGGCGAGCTCGCCCAGCTCGAGACGTTGCTCGCGCAGGCCAAGACATTGCTCGCGATCGGCGGGGTGGTGGCCATCATCAGCTTCCAT
This sequence comes from Polyangiaceae bacterium, assembly GCA_036500095.1. Lineage (GTDB taxonomy): Bacteria > Myxococcota_A > Polyangia > Polyangiales > Polyangiaceae > PMG-095. The sequence goes on along the minus strand of DASYCR010000020.1, from coordinate 1,437 downwards.
TCGCTGGAGGATCGGATGGTCAAGCGCGCGCTGCTCGAGCGCGAGGTCTGGCAACGCCTGACGAAGAAGCCCATCGTGGCTTCCGAGCGGGAGCTCTCCGAAAACTCGCGGGCGCGCAGCGCGAAACTGCGCGTGGCCCGTCGCATCGACGAGGCGCAACCGGACAGCGGAAGCGGGGAGGACGTATGAAGAGCGAGAACGTATTCCTCACGCTCTGGACGCTGGCGGTTTTGGCGGCAACCACGGCTTTCGTGCTGTGGCTCGGGCTGCGCGTGAAATCCGTGGAGCTCGGCTATGAGCTCGGGCGTGCGCATGCCCGCGTCGAGCGCTTGCGGGAAGTGAAGCATGTCCTCGAACTCGAGCTTTCGAGTCACCAGACGCCGGAGCGAGTCGACTTCATCGCGCGCAGCCTGCTCGGCATGAGTGAACCGACGCCGGAGCGCATCTTTTCCGCCGGGCGTCGTCCAAGCGAGGGCGATCAGGCTGGGCCCGACAATCAGGAAGAGGCGCCATGAGCGGTAAGTCGAGCGCTGCTGGCAATCAAAAACGCGACAAGCCGGCGCCCGCCGTGGTGAAGACCGTCGACCCCGCTCAGCGCTGGCGCTGGATCCGCGTGCGCATGGGCATCCTGTGCGGTCTGCTCGCGCTCGGCTTGGGCTTGGTGGTCTCGGCGGGTTGGGATCTGATGATCGGCGACGGCGCGGCGTGGCGCGAGATCGCCGAGACGCAACGTCAGCGGCGTTTGCACGTCGCGCCCAAGCGTGGCGGCATCTACGACCGCAACGGCAGCGCGCTGGCGGTGAGCGTGGAGGTGCCCAGCGTGAGCCTGGACGCCGTGGAGCTTTTGCGCGGTGTGCCGTCGCAGCAAGTGCCGCTGATCGCGCGCGACGCGGCCAATCGCATCGCCGCCGTGCTTGGCCTCGACGCGGCTCAAGTGGAGCGACGCATCTTATCCAAGCGTCGCTTCGCCTGGCTGAAGCGCCAGATCTCGGCTGAGGAAGCCGACAAGATCCGGGCGCTGTCCGCAGACACGCTGGGCGACAAAAAAATTCGTGGCCTGGTGGTCGACGGCGAAGGGCGCCGCTACTACCCGCGCCGCGAGCTGGCCGGTCCCCTGCTCGGCTTCGTCGCGCCCGACGGAGAAGGCAAGGACGGCCTCGAGTACTCCCTCAACGACGACCTCAAGGGCAACGCCGATCAGTTGAAGGGTTTGCGCGATCGCTCGGGCAGGCTCTTGTTCTCGGACGGTATCGAAGACGACCGCGCGTTCGCGGGACACAACGTCTATCTGAGTATCGACCAGGGGATTCAGTACGTCGCGGAGCACGAGCTCGCGGCGGCGGCGCGCATGTTCGAGGCCGCGGGTGGCTCGGTGGTCGTGGTCAATCCGTACACGGGCGAGATCCTCGCGCTGGCGAGTTGGCCCTTTTACAACCC
>DASYCR010000019.1:0-1653 GCA_036500095.1 Polyangiaceae bacterium | reverse complement strand
ATTTCCTGAGCTTTTTGGGGCAACGTGGGCAGGGTGTGTACGCGGGCTTCGCCGAGCGCTTGAGCGCGGCGCTCACTGTCACGGGTGACGACACGATTTTGGATTTGTGCTCCGGCGGCGGCGGTCCGGCGATCGCGATCGCGGGCTTGCTGCGCGTGGAGGGCACGCGCCCGCTGCGGCTCGTGCTGACCGATCTGTATCCGAATTTGCCGCGTCTTCGGCGCGCGCACGCGGAAGGGCGCGGCTCGGTCGAGTACCGCGAGGCGCCGGTGGATGCCACGCACGTGCCCGAATCGCTGCCCGGTTTTCGTTTGATTTGTAATGCGTTTCATCATTTGCCGCCGAGCGCTGCGCGCAAATGTTTGGCGGACGCGGTTCGGCAAGGTCAGGGCATCGCCGTGGTCGAGATGGTGGATCGCTCGGCGACGAGCCTGTTTGGCGTCACCTTTGGCACGAGCGCGGTGCTGGCGGTGACACCGTTCATCAAGCCGGTGCGCGTGTCGCGGCTCGTGCTCACGTATTTGCTGCCGGTCGTGCCGCTCTGCACTTGGTGGGATGGAGTGGTGTCGTGCTTGCGCGCTTACCATCCGCACGAGCTCGAAGAGCTCGTGTCGTCGCTGCCGAAAAATGCGTACACGTGGGAGATCGGGCGCTTGCCGGTACCCGGGGCGCCCACGACCTTGATTTATTTGATCGGGTATCCGAGCTCAGCGAGCTGAGCCGACATCGCGGCCGAGCGCGTGATTGAGCGCGACCAGAGCAATGCGCAGATCGACGTGCGAGTTCACGACCTCGAGGCGTGAGCGCGTCAGATCTGTTTCCGCGTCGGTTACGTCCACGACGGTGGCTTTGCCAGCGCGATAGAGCTCGCGGCGCACGCGGTAGTTCTCTTCGGAGGCCACGAGACCTTCACGCGAGGCCGCGAGCGAGACGGTGGCTTCGGTGAGCGCGTTCATGGCTTGGTTCACTTCGAGGCGGAGGCCATTCTTGAGCGAGGCGCGCTTGGCAGCGACTTCGTCGGCGTGGGCTTCGGCGACGTGGGCGTTGGCTTGGGCGCCGAAGATGTTGGTGGGCGTCCAAGAGAGGACCACGCCCGCGTCCCAGGTTCCGTGCCAGACCTGCGCCGCCGGGAAATAGCGCTGATTGGGGTTGGCGTAGATGGCATCCGCCTGGGCATCGAGGCGCGGGTAGCTGCCCGCGCGCGCGACTTTGGCCTGCTCTCGCAGTGACGCTTCACTCTCACCGAGCTGCTTCACTTCGAGACGATGCTCTAACGCCTCCCCATAGCCCGCTTCCGTCGTTGGCGGCACCTGGAGGGGCGGTAGCTCGGTCAGGATGTTCTCTCCGATGTCGTAGTTCGCGTTGGATTGGTCGCCCATGGAGACGCGCAGCTGTTCGGTGGCGTTGGCCACCATGTTGTTGTAGTGCGCGACAGTGAGCTCGGCGCTCTTGACCTGACTCTGGGCGCGCAGCAGATCCGCGCGCGAGACCAAGCCGGCGTCGAAGGCGTTCTTCGCGTCGGCGGCGTGGCCACGCGCGGCTTCGAGGGCTTGAGCCGCGACGTAGCTCGCGCCCTGGGCGCGGATCCATTGGTAATAAGCCACGCGCGCGTCGCGAGCGACCGCGAGGCGCGTGGCTTGTTCATCGAGCTTG
>DASYCR010000018.1:0-2603 GCA_036500095.1 Polyangiaceae bacterium | reverse complement strand
TCGGACGCACTGGGCTTCGGCTTTCGTTGCGGTTTCTTGGGCCTGCTCCACATGGAGATCGTCCAAGAGCGGCTCGAGCGCGAATACAACCTCGACCTGATCACGACCGCGCCGAGCGTCGTATACATCGCGCACACCAAGTCGGGCGACACGGTGCGCGTCGACAATCCGTCAAAAATGCCGGTGGTCGGCGAGATCGAGAGCATCGAGGAGCCCATCCTCAAGCTCACGGTGCACGTGCCCGCCGAATACGTGGGCCCCGTCGTGGCGTTGTGCGAAGAGCGCCGCGGCACGCAGCTCGGTATCAATTACGCGACCAAGGACCACGTGGTCGTGAGCTATGAATTGCCGCTGGCCGAGGTCATTCTGGACTTTCACGATCGCCTGAAGAGCGTCTCGCGCGGCTACGCCAGCATGGACTACGAAGTGACCGGCTACCGAGCGGACACCCTGGTCAAGCTCGACATGCTGCTGAACGGTGAGCCGCTCGACGCGCTCAGCATCATCGTCCATCGCGACACGGCCTACGCGCGCGGTCGTGCTCTGGCATCGAAGCTCAAGGAACTCGTGCCGCGCCAGCAGTACGAGGTCGCGATTCAAGCCGCGATCGGCTCCAAGGTGATCAGCCGCGAGACCGTGCGCGCGATGCGCAAAGACGTCACTGCAAAATGCTACGGCGGCGATATCAGCCGAAAGCGCAAGCTGCTCGAGAAGCAAAAAGAGGGCAAAAAGCGCATGAAATCCGTAGGCAGCGTCGAAGTCCCGCAGGAAGCCTTTCTGGCCATTTTGAAGCTCGAGAGCTGATACGGTACGGGTAGATGATCGTGAAAGCGGCGGCCACCCGACACAAGCGTTTGGCGGAGATCAACGCCGCAGCGCCGCCAAACGGCGCGGTCGAACACCTCGAGACGATCGCCTTTGGTCCCGCGCTCGCCGTCGAGCGCTTTCGTTTCAAAAACGGCCTCGAGCTCCTGTTTTGCGCGGACCACAGCGCGCCGGTGATCGCCTATCACACGTGGTTCCGCGTCGGTTCGCGCCACGAGCACGAGGGCAAGACCGGGCTCGCCCACCTGTTCGAGCACTTGATGTTCAACGAGGTCGAGGGGCGCAAGGCCGGCGAGTTCGATCGCAAGCTGGAGGAGGCCGGCGCTGAAAGCAACGCCTCCACCTGGCTCGATTTCACCCAGTACAACGTGTCGATCCCGAAGGATCAGCTAGGGCTGCTGGTGAAGCTCGAGTCCGAACGCATGAGCAAGCTCGTGCTGCGCGATCCGCAGGTCACCAGCGAAAAAGAGGTCGTTTCGAACGAGCGACGCTACCGGGTCGAGGACGACGTCGAGGGAGCCGTGAGCGAGCTATTGTGGGCGACCGCCTTCCGCGAGCACGCCTACCGTTGGCCGACGATCGGTTGGATGAAGGACATCGAGGGCTTCACGACCGAAGACTGTGCCGCCTTCTATCGAACCTTCTACGCGCCGAACAACGCCGTGCTCGTGATCGTGGGCGACGTCAGCGAAGCGCAGCTCCTCAAGCGGCTGTCCGGCGCGTACGGCCATATCCCGGGCGCGGTCTTGCCGCTCGAGGACGTCCACCCCGAGCCGCCACAGCTCGAGGAGCGGCGCGTCGAGATCAAGAAACCCACGTCGACCGAGAAGATCGCGCTCGGCTACCACTCGCCAGCCATGGGCGATTTCGATTACCCGGCGCTGTCGTTGCTCGCCGAAATTTTGTTCGGCGGCCGCGCGAGTCGACTGTATCAGCGGCTCGTGCGCGACCTCGAGCTGGCCAGCGAAGTGCGCGCGTTCGTCGGTCCCTTCCGCGATCCGGGCCTGTTCGAGGTGTATGCCTCCGCGCGTGAAGGCAAGACCGGTGAACAGCTGCTGTCCGTGATCGACGAGGAGTTTGCACGCGCACAGCGCGAACCCGTCAGCGAGGCCGAGATCGCCCGCGCGTCGGCGCGTCTCGAGCTGTCGTTCTTGGCGGGCCTCGAAACCGTGGACGGCAAGGCCTCGACGCTCGGCTTCTTCGACACGGTGCTCGGCCGGCCCGGGCTCGGCTTCGAGCGCCTGGAGGCGACGCGGCGGCTCACGGCAAGCGACCTACTGCGCGTGGCTCGACGCTATTTGCTCGCGCGCCAACGGAGCACCATTCTGGTTCGCCCGGACCTCTCCGCCGAGCGCGCCGAGGCCGCCCAGTGACGTCCCCCGCCCTCACGCCGCAGGCCGGGGAACCGCGTGTGCTGGTCGAAACATCGCGAGCGCTCCCGCTCGTGTCGCTCGCGGTCGGTCTGAAAACCGGCGCGTTCCTGGACACCCCCGGCAAGGAAGGCGCCACACGGCTGCTCACGCGCTTGATGCGCCGCACGGGCGGTGGCCTCGAGCCGCAAGTCATCGACACGCGCATCGATTCCCTGGGCGGCTCGCTCGGCGCGGACGTCGCGCAAAGCGTCACGGTCTTCCACGGCACGGTGATCTCGCGCTCGCTCGAGCCGTTCATCGACCTATTGCTCGATGTCATCGCGCGCCCGGGTTTGGCCGAGCTCGAGCTGCAGAGGCTGCAGCGCGAGACGCTCGCCGAGCTGAAAGACTCGCTCGACGACGACC
>DASYCR010000017.1:0-5398 GCA_036500095.1 Polyangiaceae bacterium | reverse complement strand
GCTCAAAACCTTGATTTGCGAACCCGTGCCACGCACCTGCATCGTCAAGATGGGAAACTGCACGATGACGCTCGTGCGCATGCGCATGCGGCGCGAGCGTTTCATGGGAGAAGTCGTGTGGCACGTCCCGGTCGAACTGATGGGCGCCGCGGCGCGCGAAGGGGCTTCGGCTCTCTTCACTTGAGCGAATGACGACTCTCTCGTTTAGCGCTGGCACACTCGAATTCAAGGGCGCGTTGCCCGAGGGCTTCTTCTTGCCCGGTGCCAAGTGGGACGGTCGTACGCACTGCCTGCGGGCGCCCGCCATCGCCTACGCGGAGATCGTGCGAGCGCTACACAAGGCGAACGTCGAGTACCACGACGCGGCGAGACAATACGTGGAGCTCGAGCATGGGCTGCGAGTGCACCGCGAGCCCAGACCGTATCAGAGCGAAGCGCTGCGCGCCTGGCGTGACGCCAAAGGGCGCGGTGTGGTGGTCCTGCCCACGGGGGCGGGCAAGAGCCATCTCGCGGTGCTCGCGATCGACGACAAGCGTCGGAGCGCGCTGGTCGTCGCTCCGACGCTCGATTTGGTGCGGCAATGGTACGACCTATTGCGCACGAGCTTTGGCTGTGAGGTCGGCGTCGTCGGCGGCGGTTCGCACGAAATTCGGCCGCTGACCGTGACCACCTACGATTCGGCGTGCTTGCACATGGATCACTTCGGCGCGCGGTTCGGGCTCGTCGTTTTCGACGAGTGCCACCACTTGCCGGGCGCGACATTTTCGCTCGCGGCAGAGCTTTGTTTGGCGCCATTTCGTCTCGGCCTGACGGCAACGCCCGAGCGCAGCGACGGCGAGGACAGCCGCTTGCAGGCGCTGATCGGGCCGACGGTGTATCGCAAGGACATCGTCGAGCTGCGCGGCCCGTATCTGGCCGAGTACGAAACCGTTCACGTCGAAGTCGAGCTCTCCGCGGGCGAACGAGCCGAATACGAAAGCGAAAGAAAGCTCTACCTAGACTTCATCCGCAGCCGCAAAATCCGCATGGGCGACCCGCGCGGCTGGAACGATTTCATCATGCGCTCAGCGCAGACCGCCGAGGGCCAGCGAGCCATGCGCGCCTACCGGCGACAGCGAGCGCTGTCGCTAGGCGCTCGGGCCAAGCTCGACTACGTCGAGCACCTCTTGCACCTGCATCGCGCCGAGCGCACCCTCATTTTCACCGAAAACAACGCGACCGCTTACGAGATCTCGCGGCGTTTCCTGGTGCCCGTGATCACGCATCAAACCAAGGTCAAGGAGCGCAGCGAGATCCTGGAGCGTTTCTCAAGCGGGGGGTACGGCGCGATCGCCACCTCCAAAGTGCTGAACGAAGGCGTCGACGTGCCCGACGCGAGCGTCGCGATCGTGATCAGCGGCAGCGGTTCCGTGCGCGAGCACGTGCAGCGCCTAGGCCGTATTTTGCGCCGCAAGGGCGAAAAGTTCGCGCTGCTCTACGAGCTCGTCTCGGCGCGCACCGGAGAGGTGTTCACCAGCGAGCGCCGCCGCGAGCACTCCGCCTATGGGGGAGGTTAGGTGCTTTCGCCCGAACTCGTGCGCGTGCGCAGGCGCGGCGACAAACTCATGCTCTCGGAGTTCTCGAGCGAGACGCGCGCCAGCGCTCGGCACTTGGCGGCGGAGGTGCTCGGGGTGTTCGCGGAGCACGCCGGCCGCGTGCGCAGTGAGCTCGACGAGGCGCTACAGGCCGTTGCCTGTGAGGCGAAGGAGCGCAAGCTCTTGCTCGGCCTGTGCAAGCTCGCGGCAGACGACAGCGAGTTCAGCGGAGCCGATGCCAAAGAAGCGCCCGGGTTGCGGCGTGACGTGTTCAGCAAGGCTGCCGAGCTACGGCGCGAGCTCGGGGTAGGGGAACCGTTCTTGCGCGAGCCCGTGCTGGAGGAGGTCGCTCAACAGCACGGGCTCGCGGTGACGGAACTCGAAGCGCGTTTGTATGCAGATCTGCGCGGCGCGGAGCGCTTGTTGACGCCCTGTCCGCACGACGCGGCGAGCCTCGTGGCGCGTTACGAACAGGCGCAAGTCCAGGCGATCCTGCTGTGCTCGACGCGCGTGGTCGTCGACGTGCGCTGTGCGCGCGCCGACGCTTACCGCGCGCTATTCCAGAAGCTGAAATTCAGGCGTCTGCTCTTTCGGCTCGAACGCCGGGACAGCGGCTATCGCATCGAAATCGACGGACCGTTCAGCTTGTTCGAATCAGTGACCAAGTACGGCATGGAGCTCGCGTTGCTCCTGCCGGCCTTGAGCGCGTGCGACAGCGTGAAGCTCGCGGCCGAACTCCGCTGGGGAAAGCGCCGGGACAAGTTGGAGTTCGAAGCCGAGCTCGGCGGCGGACACGGTGAGCCGCCCACGCTGCGCGACGACGTGGCTGCCGTGCTCGCCGCGTTCGCATCCGATCCGGACTGGCAGGTCGCCCAAGCCAGCGAAATCCTGGAGCTGCCCGGCATCGGCCTCAGTGTGCCCGATCTCGTATTCATACAAAAAAAAGGCGGGCAGCGCATCCTGTGCGAGCTGCTCGGGTTCTGGAGCCGCGACGCCCTCTGGCGGCGCATCGAGCTGGTGGAAAAGGGGCTCGCCGAGCGCGTGTTGTTCGTCGCGAGCTCTCGCCTTCGCGTGAGCGAAGAAGTGCTCGACGACGACGCTTCCGCCGCGCTCTACGTGTACAAGGGTCGCATCAATCCCAAAGCGCTCGCGCGCAAACTGAATGAGCTTGCCGCCCGCGCGCCGAGCCCCGCCCGAAAACGCCGCAGCGCACACACGTGAACGAACATGGACACCCGGGCCCAACACCTCCTGCTCGAACTGTACGACTGTGACCCCGCGCTGCTGAACGATGCGCCGTTCCTCGCCGGATTGATGCGCAAGGCGGTGAGCGCGAGCGGCGCGCGGGTGGTCGGCGAGAGCTTCCATGCGTACTCACCGCACGGCGTGACCGGCGTGCTCGTGATCGAGGAGTCACACTTCTCGGTCCACACCTGGCCGGAATCCGGCTACGCCGCGCTCGACTTTTATACCTGCGGCGCGCTCGACCCGGAGCCGGCGGCGCGCGTGGTGTTCGAAGGCTTGCGTGCGAGCTCCGCGCAGCTGCTCGAAGTGGCGCGTGGCCTCGCCGAGGCTGAGGGCGGCGCCGCGCTGGGCCGGCAGCTGTCTTGGCGTCGGGATTCGGCGTAGCTCGCCGAGGCGACCGAGGTTTCTGCGGTGTCCAGGGTCAGAATTGAACTGACGACACGTGGATTTTCAATCGCGGTGCTTTGCGCGTCACGCAGCCTTTTTGCCGCGGGATGAGCGTTTCGGCTTCTTTTTCTGTACCGTTTTTGTACCTGTCCCGCGTCCAGAAGCGCCCAAGCGTGCGGCCATGAGCTTGCCGAGCGCGTCGGGTGGTAGCTGCCCGTAGACGCGCTCGACCATACGGCTATCGGCGTGGCCGAGCATCTTGCCAATCAAGTGGGGCTCGACGCCAAGCGCACGCAAGATGCTGCCGTGCGTCCGTCGTAGGTCCCGCGGCGTTACCTTCGGCACCTTCGCCAGGCGGCAGGCCACCTCGAGATCGCGCCTGACGTTGCCCCAGGACGCGAAGGGCATCCCCGCGGCCGCCAGCTTGGCCAGGCCTTGGAAGGGCTTTAGAATCGGAATTGTGCGCCAGCGCGAGGCAGTCTTGGTGCCACGCACGAGCACGGTGCCCGCCTTGAGGTCCAGATCGGCCCGCTCGGCTAGTTCCACCGAGCGCCAGTCCGCACCCGTAGCCACGATGAACGCGCACACAGCCGCGCGAGGGGGCGCGAGCACGGCCAAGAGCTTGTCGAATTCGGGGCGGGTGAGGTGAGCCGTGCCCGGCTTCGATGCCCCGCTGATCTCGGGCATTACTTCGTCTAGCGCGTGTGGATACTTTCGATGCCGGCGGGCGAGCTTGAGTGAGCCGCGAAGCGTGGCCAGCTCTTTATAGATCGTCGCGTCCTTCGCGCCCTCGTCATGGCGCGTTGTCACGTAGTCGTCCAGCTCGGGCGCGGCGACGTGGGCGAGCGGCGTGTGCTCGCCGAGCACCCGCGCAAGGTGCGCCATGTGCACGTCGTACATGCCGAGCGTGCCTTGCGCGCGGCCCTTCTGCGCTTGCTGCGCGACGAAGTCTTTTAGCGCACGACCGAGAGTCGCGGTTTCGTCCGCGGCGCGATAGCTCGGATCGGCGTCTCGTCGCTGAATGTCGCGGAACTTGAGATCGGCGGCCTTCGCGTCCGTTGTCTTGAGCGAGAATCGTTCGCCCTTGTACTGGGCCCAGTAGACCTTTGACCCCGGTCGGCGATAGATGCGCACGGCCCGACTGTATGCCGTCGCAGCCAGCTATGGAAATCGGAATCGGCTACGCGCACCGTACGTCCCACCCGAAGCGTGGGCATTTGCCGTAGAAGCTCGTACGCCCGCGCCCGGCTGACTTTGAGCCGCGCGGCTACGTCGTCCGCGGTAAGGAAGGCTTCGGAGGCACTCACCCCGGGTTTCTGGCACGTGCTCAAGACCGGTCACGTGGGCTACAGCCCACGCGAATTGGCGCGACGCGATTGGGCGTGCCACCCTCAAAAAGTCGAGCCCCGCGGCGCTGCTACACGCCCGGGGCTCTGACGGCGTTTGAGGCGCCGCGCATGAAATCTACCGCTGCAAGCAGTATCCGCAAGCTAGACAACCCGAACGCAATCTACCTCGCGGACGCGCTCCGCGTCGACGCGCTGCCCGATGATCTGCGCGAGTGGGCGGCCGACTTGCTGCGTGTCGTTACTTGGGCAGCGGAGGGCTGCGACGTTGCTGTGAAGCAGTTGCGCAAGGTCGCACAGTCACGACCGATCCGAAGCAAGGACCCACACCAGCGATCGAGAGCTTGGATAGTGCGGACCCTGACGCAGCTCCGCAACACGCCGTCGCACCCTGCGTACGCAAAGGACGGGCGAAAGCTCGCGTCGGCGGATTCGCCGGTGCTGATTCGTGAGATTTTGGGGCGGCTCAATGAACAGTTTCGCTCGCTTGACCCGGCGTTCATTAAGAATGCGCAGCGCGAGCGAGCGATCCCGCGATTGGCCGCGCGCCTTTCTGTCGAATGCGGAGCGTTCGGCGACAGCGACAGCGGAGGACCGAGCGCAAACATGAAGCTGCGAAAAGAGGATGCGATCGCCCGCGCAACGGCGCTTTTCGCGGCTTCCACGAACGAGTCGAGCCGCGCCAAACCCCACAAGCGCCCGAGAGTGGCCCGATCGCCTGGGCTGTAGCCCACGGGCAGCGCCGGCAAGGCGGCGCACCCTGGGGGCATGGCCCACCCCCGCAGAAAACCAGAGCCACGACTACCGCTTGAGCCGCACGAGGCCGAGCGAATCCGAGTCGATCTG
>DASYCR010000016.1:0-11464 GCA_036500095.1 Polyangiaceae bacterium | reverse complement strand
CGAGTTCGTTCGGGATCTCCGAGCGCGCTGGGGACAAGGCGAGTTCCCGTTTTTCTTGGTACAGCTGGCCGGCTTTCGCGCCGGGCCGGCGTGGCCCTTCTTGCGCGAGGCCCAGGAGCTTGCCGCGCGCGAGCCGGGCGTAGCCCTCGCCACGGCCATCGACGTGGGCGAACCGCATTCGATTCATCCCGTCGACAAGCAGACGGTTGGGCGGCGCTTGGCGTTGCTCGCGCGAGCGCGCGTCTATGGGGAGTCGTCACTCGTCGACTCCGGCCCCACGCTCGCGCGCGTCGCGTTCGACGGGGCTTGCGCGCGCGTCCACTATCAGCACGCTAGCGGGCTCCGCGCGCGCACTCCCGACGGCCCGCGCGGCTTCGAACTCGCCGGCGCGGACGGCATTTTTCACGTGGCGAGCGCGCGCATCGAGGGCGAAACCGTCGTGCTCCAGAGCGCCCGCGTGGAGGCGCCGCGCGCCGCGCGCTACGCCTGGGCCGACTACCCCGACGGCGATCTCGAAAACGCCGCGTCGCTCCCGGCGCTGCCGTTTCGAACCGACTCGTATCCGTGCCCGGACGAACGCTAGCCCGACCTGCGCGCCCGCCGCTCAATTCATGTTGTCGTAGGTCATGCCCAGGCTGAGCACGCGAAAGCTGGCGAGCGGGATCTTTTGCGCGCTGTTATTGTCGAGCGCCCCGCCCTGCCAATACGCTTGCGCCGACGACGAAGCGTCCGCGTACAGCGACGTGGCGCCCGAATAGTCGCCCACGAAGGCCCCGTACTTTTGCAGCGCGGTCGCGATCGCGAGCCCGCTCGGCGAAAGACCGAGCGTCGCGAGATTCAGACTCGGATCGAGCTGAATACGGCCGCCGCACGGAATCCCGCGCGTCGGCAAGGCGTCGCTGGTCGTGCCCTGCGCCGAGCTCGCCGGCGACGTGTAGTAGCGCGACATGATGTGCGAGTACGCGACAACGAGCGCGTGCTCGATCGCGCCGGCTTGCATCTCCTCCATCGTGATGAGCCCAGCGATCAGGCCGAACCCGCAGGCGCGTGGCCCGTGCCCCGCCCACCAGGGATCGTTGCGCTCAGGTGGCCGCACGCCGTCCCCGGAAAGATCGAGCGTCGAGGCTTCACCGGCCGTCCAGCTGCCGCCCTGGACGGCATCCCAAAAGCCCCATTCCATCTGCGCGCTCTTGTCGACGATCGCCAGGTGCATGTCGGTGCCCGCAGCGGGCATCGCGCCGCTCGGAATCGGGGCCATACCGGTGCCCGCTGCGTCGCCCGTTGCCGCGCCCGTACGGAAGCCCGTGCCGCCGAGCGACGCCGCAACCGTGACCATCGGCACCGTCGTGGAATCGACGAAGTACACGGGCACGCTGTAGTCCTGGATGTTGATCCAGAACTCCGTTTGTCCCGCAATCATCGAAAAGTCCTGGATCATCGCGGCGGAGTTCGAGTCGACGCTCGCGTTCGCGGCGATCGGCGTGTTCCACGGACTCTGGTCGTTGAAGGGCCGCCACACGCCAGCGCTGTTACCGCCCACGCTCGCACCGCTCGCACCGTTCCCCGCGCCGCCCACGGCGCTGCTGCCACTCTGGCCCGCGCTGCCGCTCACGCCGGTTTCGGAACTCCCCGCGGCTGCGCCGGGGGCTCCGCCAGCACTCGACGAACTGCACGCCAGCAAACAAAACAAGCCGACCCAGGCCGAGAGCGCGCAACTGAACCGTCCCATGCCTAGAAAGTACCGCGACCCCGCGGCCAATGGCTCAGGATTTTCGCACTTTCTCGGCTTTCGTCGTCAGTGCACGCGCTTACGCGCGCCCCCAGCCTTCCGCGCGGAGCAGGCTCACGATGCGCGCTCTCACGTCATCGCGAATTTCTCGCACGCGCTCGAGCGGTTTGCCCTTCGGATCCTCGAGCGGCCAGTCCACGCGACGTAGACCCGGAACCACCGGGCACGCTTCCCCGCAGCCCATGGTCACGAGCAGCGCCGCAGCGCGCGCTAGCTCGTCCGAGAGAAACTTCGGCGCTTCAGCGGACAGATCGAGGCCTGCTTCTTTCATGACCGTGACGACCTCCGGGTGAACTCGCGCTCCGGGCTCGGTGCCCGCGGAGACCGCGTGCGCCTTTGCTCGATCGCAGAGCGCGTTGAACCACGCCGCGGCCATTTGCGAGCGCCCCGCGTTGTGGACGCACGCGAAAAGCACCGTTTTCAAGGGAGCTCCTGAGCTCGGCGTTCGACAGCGCCTTCGGCACTTTTGCGCGACGCGGGCACGAGCCAAGCGAACAAAGTCGTGGCCGCGGCGGCTCCCAGCAATTGCGCCACCACGAACCCCGGCGCATCCTCGGGACGAATGCCGGCAAAGGTGTCGCTCGCCGAACGCGCCAGCGTGACCGCGGGATTCGCGAACGACGTCGACGACGTGAACCAATACGCGGACGTGATGTAGGCGCCTACGGCGAACGGCACGATGCTCGGCCGCGAGCGGAGCGTGCCCCAGATCGTCGCGAGCAAGCCGAAGGTCGCGACGAACTCGCTCACCAGCTGCGGCGTGCCCGTGCGCACGTGCGTGGACGCGAAGAACAGCGGCTCACTGAACATGACGTGAGCCACCGCGACGCCCGCGAATGCGCCCGCAACTTGCGCCGAGACGTAAACCGGCACCTCCGCCCAAGACAGCCCGCCCTGCGCGGCGTCCGCGAGCGTCACCGCGGGATTCAAATGCGCGCCGGAGATAGGCCCGAACACGAGAATCAACACGACCAAGCCCACTCCGGTCGCCAACGTATTGGCGAGCAGCGCGATGGCGACGTTGCCGCCGGCGAGCCGCTCGCCCATGATGCCCGAGCCGATCACGATCGCCAGTAAGAAGGCCGTGCCCAGCGCCTCGGCGACGGCGCGGCGAGTCAAATCAGCGGACATCGTTCGAGCTCGGCCCGCAGCAGCCACCCGCCGCGCTCGCCGCTTTTTTGGAAATGCCGACCGGCGCGCAGCAGCTGCTCGCGTCTGCCTTCATCACCGACGCTTCTGCTTTGACGACGAATACTTCCCAGGAATTTCCGTCGGGATCCTCGACCCAGACTTTGTCTTGAACCGCGTAGCAGCAGGCTGTGTCTTCCTCGGAAAATGTGGCCAGCCCCACTGCAGCAAAGCGGTGTTTGGCCTCGACGACATCGTCGCTGCTCGCGACTTGAATACCGAAATGGCTTGCATTGATGCCCGTACGAGGAGCCTCCGTCATCGTCAGATTGAGCGACGGTTCCCTGAGATCGAATTTGGCGTACCCTGGGCGCCGCTTAGTGACCGAAACTCCGAACGCCTTCTCGTAAAAGGCAACCGAGGCATCGATGTTCGATACGTTGAGCGACACGTGAGGTTTGAGCACTTGCATGGTATCACCTTCCAAAAAACTCGAATAATAAACGCCAAGAAAACTCAACAACAGCTGCCCTTGCCGCGCTTGCAGCAGTCTTCCCAAAGGTAATCCGTCAACGCGCGCAAGCCTTTGTAGTCCGCCGCATAGTAATGAAACGTGCCCTGCGGGCGCACGATGAGCAGCCCGGCGCCCACGAGCCGCCCCAGGTGGTGACTGAGTGTGGACGCGGGCACGTCGACGTGCTGCTGAATGTCGCCGGCCGAAGTGCCTGCGTCGCCGCCTTGCACGACGAAGCGCACGATCGCGAGCCGCACGGGATGCCCGAGCGCTCCGAGTTGCTCGGCATGACGTTCGAGCTTCGACGACACGCCTTACTTCTAATAAAATCGAATCAACAAGCAAGCTCTATTTCGACTTTTATGGAAATAGTTTCGTCGGGCGTTGGCTTGGGGTTTGGGTAGCGGGCGCGGCCCGAGCGGCGCGGCTCAAAGCCCGCGCGACGTCAGCGCGGCGTGAAGTTCGCGCTGCTCGTGAACAAGCCGTCGTGAATGCCGATGCGATACGCCAAGAAGAGCCCGAACGCGACGCTCAAGAACCCGGTCGCGCGCGCGATGCCGCGATCGAACGACGCAAAACGGCGCGCGGCCGCGGCGAGCGGCACGCTGAGCGCGCTGGTG
Source organism: Polyangiaceae bacterium (assembly GCA_036500095.1). Taxonomy (GTDB): domain Bacteria; phylum Myxococcota_A; class Polyangia; order Polyangiales; family Polyangiaceae; genus PMG-095. Next base: position 7,413 of record DASYCR010000016.1, on the reverse strand, counting down.
AGCAGCATCATGCCGAGCACGGTCCCGAAGCCGAAAATCGCGAGGTAGCCGAGCGCCCAGCGCGCGTCCGTGATCGTCGCGAGCACGAGCAGCGCTACCGCGGCCGAGCCGGCCAAGCCGTGCACCAAACCGACGCATAGCGGCCGTAGCCGCCAGGCGCCCGCGGCAAGCGGTCGATGTGTGTGTCCGCCCGCCGAGTGCGTCGAGGAGTCGTCATGCGCGGCCGCTTGAATCCCGCGCAGACCCCCGCTCAGGTTCAGCGCCCCGAGCACCACCAGCATCACCGCCACCGACATTTCCAGCGACAAGCCGAGCCGCGGCGGGATCACGAGCCCGAACAGCACGATCGCCCCGCCGACGAACAGAATTGTCGCCGAGTGACCGAGGCCCCACAGCGCGCCAATCCACAGCGCGGCGCGCGGCGAACGCTCTCGGCTCACGATCGCCGACACCGCGACCACGTGGTCCGCGTCCGTGGCGTGACGCATGCCGAGAAAGAACCCGAGCGCGAGCACCGCGAGCGCGTTCATAGGAGCTCGAAGCTCACGGTGAAGCGCATGCGCACCGCTACCGGCAAGCCGGCGCGCCGCGCGGGCGCAAAACGATATTGGCGGACACCGTCGAGCGCGGCCTCGTCGAGGCCGTAGCCTACCGTGGTCAGTGAGCGCGCACTCGCGACCGCACCGCTCGGGCTGACGACGATTTCCAGGGGCACGCTCGCCTCGACGCCCGCCGCGCGCGCCGCGGCCGTGTAGGCGATCGGCACGCGCTTCACGAGCCGCGCGGGCTCGTCGATCAGCGTCTCCGCCCAGACGGCGGCGTGCTGCCCACCGCTCGCACCGCCCCCCGCGGCTGCGGTGCTCTGCATTGGCGCCGACAGTTGAACCGTCATGGCGAAGCGCGGCGCGCTCGGCGTGCGCGGCCCGGAGACATCACTCGGCACGTCGCTCGTTTCCGCATCCAAAACCGCCACGGCGGCAGCCCCCGCGGAGCGCTCACTTGGGGTCGTCCGTGGCGCTGTCCGCGGTGGCGGCGTCATCGCGACGCGCGCGTCGGCGCGGGGCCCGCTCGTCGCGGCGTTCACGTCAGACACGCGCAGCGCGGGCGGCTCATCGCGCGGCTCGGCGTCGAGCTCCGGCGCTGCGATCAACGCGGGCGCGCCAGCCAGCGCGGGATGGCTGCCGACGTGCAGCGCGGCGCTCGCCACGAACGCACCGTGCGCGCACAAGGACGCGGCGAGCGTCACGCCGCGGGCGCCGAAGGGGAGCGCCCCGAGCAGGTTGCGGACGAGCGGCATGGCGGCGAATTTGAGTAGCACGGAAAGAAACTCGTGTGCTACGGGTAGCACGAAAATGCGCTTGTGTGCCACCCGAACGAGCCCCACAAATCGCGCGATCTCGCGCGCGCTGTCGCGAAATGCAACCCGCGCCGTCATGGTCTCGTTGTCGTTCTCGAGCGTGTTCGCCGCCGCCCGCGCGCGCGCGCAGGGACCGCTCGAGGGCAGCGCGGCGGCGCTGCCGCCGAGCGACGCACCCGGTCCTCAACCAATCGTCGTCCCGCCCAAGCTGAAGGAGCACGTCGATCCGAGTTACCCGCCCGAGGCCCTGCGTGAAAGGCTGAGCGGCAGCGTACAGCTCGAGCTCACGGTCGATGAAGACGGGCACGTCAGCGACGCGCGCGTCTTGCATCCGGCGGGGCACGGCTTCGACGACGCTGCGCTCATTGCGGTCAAGAACTGGACCTTCGAGCCGGCGCTGCAGAACGGCAAGCCGATCCACTCCACGGTGGAGCTCACGTTGCCGTTCGAACCGCCCGCACCTGCAGCCGAGCCCGCACCGAATTCATCCGGGCCGGTCACCGCGAATCCGCCGCCCGCCCCTGTCCCACGCGCGGAAAAAGCGAGCGAGACCACGCTCGTGCTCGCCCGGCGGCCGATCAGCGCCGCCTCGTCTTCGACCGCCTATGACCGAGATTTTGCGCTGCGCCCCATCGCGTCCGTGCAGGACATTCTGCGCGTGACGCCCGGACTCTTACTCGTGCAGCACTCGGGTGGCGGTAAGGCCAATCAGTATTTTCTGCGCGGCTTCGACGCGGATCACGGCACGGATCTGGCGCTGTCGATCGACGGTATCCCCATCAATCTGCCGTCGCACGCGCACGGTCAGGGTTTCTCGGACACGAACTTCATCATTCCCGAGACGGTCGAGCGCGTGCAGATCAGCAAGGGTCCCTATTTCGCAAATCAGAGCGACTTTGCGACCGCCGGCGCGGTCAACCTCGTCACGCGCGACGGCTTCGAGCACAGCTCGGCCGGCTTTGGCGTCGGTGGTTCGCCCGGCCACGGCGGGCCGTCGTATCGCGCGCTCTTGATCGCGAGCCCGAAGTGGGAGCAAGCCAAGGCGATTTTCGCCGCCGATCTCGGGCGCCAGGACGGTCCCTTCGATCACCCGGAAGGCTGGGATCACTATAAGCTCTTCAACAAGCTGACGGTCGCGCTCACGCCGACCTCGTCCGTGAGCGTGGGTGAAGCCAGCTATTCGGGCGACTGGCACGGCTCGGGGCAGATCCCGGCGCGCGCCGTGGAAGAGGGCCTGATCTCGCGCTTCGGCTCGCTCGATCCGAGCGAGGGCGGCAACACGGCGCGGCACCAAGTGTTCGCGAGCTACCGGCTGCGCCCGACAGAGGCGAGCGAAATCGCCGCGCTCGCCTACGCCGGCACCTACCGCTTCAATTTGTTCTCGAACTTCACGCTCTACCTCGATGACCCGCTGAACGGAGACGAGATCGAGCAGGTCGATCGGCGCACGTTCTACGGCGGAACGGTTTCCTATCGCGTGCTGCGCGAGCTCGGCCGTGTGCGCTTCGACACCAGCATCGGCGGCAGCGTGCGAAACGACGACATTCACGAGGAGCTCTGGCACACGCGGGACCGAGTCGAGCTCGCGCAAACGCGCGGCAACAACGTCGCCGAGACCCTACTCGGCGCCTACCTGAACGAAGAGATCACGCCGCTCGAGTGGCTGCGCTTCGATCTCGGCGCGCGCACGGATCTGTTGAGCTTTGCCGTGGAGAATCGGCTCGCGAGCGCCGATCCCAGCAATCCGCGAAGCGGCGTCGACGCGGCGAGTCAGCTGAGCCCGAAGGCGAGCGCCGTCGTCACGCCGCTGGCTGACAAGGACGCCGAGCTCGAGCTCTATCTGAACTACGGTCACGGCTTTCACTCGAACGACGTGCGCGGCGTATTCACCACGCCGTCAGTCACGCCGCTCGTACGCGCCGTGGGCGAGGAAGTGGGCGCGCGCGGCCGACTCTGGCAGCGCCTGGACCTCGCGGCCGCCGCGTGGCTGCTCGATCTGAACAACGAGACGACCTGGAACGGCGACGACGGCACGACGAACGTGAGTCCTGCCACGCGCCGCTACGGCATCGAGCTCGAGGGTCGCTACGAGCTCACGCCCTGGCTCGCCGCCGACGGCGCCGTCACCTTCACGCACTCGCAATTCACCGCCGATCGCGAAAACGGCGGCGGCCTCGCGCTGGCCCCCAAGCAAACGTGGTCCGGCGGTCTCTCGGCTCGCCACGAAATCGGTCCCGGCGTCGGACGAGCAGGGCTGAGATTTTTCGGTATCGGGGAGCGCCCGGCGTCGGACGACGGCGCGTTGGTCGCGCCGGGCTTCACGCAGGTCGACGCGCACATCGGCTTTCGACAGCGCTGGTACGACGTGGCGTTCGACGTCGAGAATCTGTTCAACGGCGTGTTCCGCTCCGCGCAGTTCGCGACCGTGAGCCGCCTCGGGGGCGAGCCCGGCATCGGTCAACCGGTGCCCGCCGGCTTCCGCTGCGGCTCGCGCGGTCGCCTGGCGAGCAACCCCAACACGGGCCTCGCCGACGGCGCGTTCTGGGGTTGCGAGGACGTGAACTACACCCCCGCTTACCCGCTCACGCTGCGCGTGATGGCAACACTGTTTCTGGACTAGATTCGCTCGTGCACCCCAGGAAATGCCGCGGGCCGAGGTTGAGCCGCGACTGACCGCTCAGGCACTAACTCCGTCGCTTCTTGCTCTTCGCGCGACCCGGGGCGCGCGAGCGCTTCGTGCGCGGAGGAGTCGAGGGCGCTTCGTGATCGTGGTCGTGACCGTGGCTGTGATCATGGCCGTGCGCGTGCGCTCTTTCCGGGCTTACGGTGTGCGCGGTGCGGCGACCGGTGCCGCTCAGGCCGAGCGTCTTTTCGGAGACGTACTCCGCGCCGCCTTGAATCACGCCGCGCGTGCCGATCAGGCGCAGCGTCGTTTGCTTGAGCTGATCGGAGCGCCCGCGCATTACGATGAGCTCCATGCAGTGCTCGTGATCGAGGTGGACGTGCATGGTGGAGCGCACTTGCTCGCCCAAATCGTGTTGAATCGAGGTGAGCCGCTCGGACAGCTCGCGCACGTGATGGTTGTAGACGAGCGTCACGGCCGCGTAGGCCGGCACGCGCTCGTCGAGCGCCACGCGGCTGACCTCGGCTCGCGTCAGATCGCGCAGGAGCTCGGAGCGATTGCAGCCGCGCAGCTCGGCCAGCGCGTCCAGGTGCTCAATCAGACTCGCTTCCATCGCCACGCCGAAGCGCACCAGGCTTTCCTTCATGAGTGCACTCTAACTCAAGCCACGCGCGTCGCCGACGGACCGAACCCGAGCTACTGCGCTGGAACGCCGAAAATTGGCGCAAAGTTACTGATCTTGAAGTCGTACGGCGTTGGGCCCGAGTCGGTCGAGGTGGGGACGTGAAAGGCGATCGACACGATGCGTGAGGGATCAAACATGCCCGGAAGGTAGGTCGGGTCTTGAAAATCGCTCCAGAGGACGCGGTTGTGCCCGACCACGAGCGGGCCGTGAAGATCCCCACCGGTGGGCAGGTACACGAATCCCTGTCCCGGGTAGTCCGCGGTCGTGACCTCGACCTTCAGCTGGGTGCTCGGCACTTGGTCGATGTCGAACGCGAAACCGACCACGCTCTGGCAAGCAAGCTGGGTGCTGTCGTAGGGCAACGCCGTGCCGCTCGGATTGTTCAGATCCACGGCGATGCCCGCGCCCCACATCGCGCCGTAGTCACAGGCCGCCGTGCTGGACGGACAGCCCACCAAGCCAACCTTTGCAGCGACTCGCTCGACCACGCCCGAAGTGTGGAGGCCCGTGCCGTCATTCGGAAACGAGGTGTACGGCGCGGCCGGCACGGTGACAGCCGCGCAATCCGCCACGGCGTGCCCGGCCTGGACGCAGTCACTGCTCGCCGCGAGGCCGTCCTTACCGATGCTATCCGCGTACGCGTACCACGGCCCTTGGATGCCTAAATCTGGCGCGCTCATGACACCATTCGCGTCGATGGGCAGGACCAGCTCGCCGTCAGCACCCGGATTCGCCTGAGCGCACGGTTGGCCAGCCGCTCCCGGCGAAGCATCACTCCGTTCGGAACAGCCACCGCAGACCGCCAGCAGCGCGGCTCCGCAAAGTAGCGATGAACGCTGAGCGAACCCAAGCATCGGTTCCCTTCTAAATGGCGAACGAAACGATCAGCGCAAAATTGCCGTGGGCGTTTGCGTTGTAAGTCGCCTTCAGCATGTTCGCGTTGTTCAGATCGACGCCGATGCCCGCGCCCCACTGCGAGCTGTAGTCGCAGGATGTTTGGAGCATGGGACAGCCCATGCTGCCCGGGACGTCGGTCACCATCTCCACCGTGCCCGAGGTGAACAGGGCGCCACCCGCGTTCATGAATGGGCCAAAGCTCGGAGTATTGATGTGCGAGCAAGCGTCGGGCGGGTGTCCTATGCGCTCGCAGTCTCCGCTGCTGACGAGGCCGTCGGGGCCCTGGCCGTCACCGTACGCATACCAGGGGCCCTGGATGCCAAAACTCGGGTCGTTCATGAAGCCGGTTGCGTCGATCGGCATGAGCACTTCATCGGATGTGCCTACGGACGCGCCGCCGCTCGCAATGCCGGTGCCGCCCGTTCCATTGATGAAGCCGCCCGCGCCATAGCCTATGCCGCCGGAGCCGGCACCCCCGGAGCCGTACGCGCTGCCGCCGTAGCTGCTGCCGTTGCCGGCGGAGCCCGTGTAGCTAGTGACAGACCCGCCCGAACCACCGACGACCGACACCTTGCCGCTGCACGCGATCAACACGCAGCTCGCAAGGCCGGCCAGCGCGCACTGCTCCAGCGCGCCCAAGAGCTTGCTTCGATTCGCGATGGTGCTCATACCCGACTCCCAAAGGCTCCTCCGAGTGTGGGCTATTCCCCAGAAAGTACCACTCGAGTGAAGCGAGCCTAACGCACGCACAAAGCGTTGCCAAGGACGCTCGTCGCTTGGTGCTTCGTAAAGCCGTCTTCGAAATTCAGGGACCACTTGTCGGTGGCCGCCGTGTACGGCGTGGACGTCCAATACCAAGCATTCGACGCGAGCCCCGGAAACGCCGCGTGGTCCGCGGCCGGCGACACATTGCCGCTCGGCACGTCATCGACGACGCTCGCGAGTTCGTTCAGGCTGGGCAGCCGCCAGCTGTGGCCGTTGAGCGTCAAACTCGAACAGTACGAGACCGCTTGATCCCAGCTCATGTTCGCGGTCGTGCCGGAACCGCTCTGTTGCCAGACGAGACACGTGTAGTTGTCGGTCACCTCGCCGCTCGCCACGGCGTAGTGCGTGGAGGGCAAGACCTGCGACGCGGGCACCCGCACGCAGCGGTTGTACGCCGAAGCCATCGTCTGATCGAGGCTGTTGTTGCTGTCCCCCGCGGAGAGGTTGATGAACCACGCGAGCGGTGGGTTGACGACCTTGCGCGAGTCGACCACCCAGGGCGTCGATGCCCAAGTCCAACCCGCCTTGGCGGCGAATTTGAAGTAGGTCGCGTTCATGCGCGCGCCCGAGGGCAGCGCGTCGTCGACAATGCTCGTGAGCTCGATGCGCGTCGGGAGTGTCCAGCCGCCTCCGTCGAGCGCAAGGCCCTGGCAATTGGCGATCGCATCCGCCCAGGTCCGCGTGGTGCTGTCGATCGTTTGCTGCCAGACGAGACCCGTGAGGTTGTCCTTGACCGTGCCGTTGCCGAGATCCGTGTACTTCATCGGGTTGGGCAGGTTCATGGAGGGCGGCGTGGGCACGGGCCAGCGCGCCCATTTACGCGAGACGTAGTCCGTGTTGGCGAGCGTGGTCGTCGTGCCCGAGTAGCAGCTCGAGTTGCCGGTGCTGCCCGCGGTACCGCCTCCGCCGTTGCCGCTCGCGCCCGCACCGCCGCCGTTGCCGCTCGCGCCGCCGCTTCCTTCGCCACTAGCACCCGCGATGCCTGCCGCGCCGCTCATGCCACCGTTCCCGCTCACGCCACCGCTTCCGTTCCCACTCGCACCCCCTGTTCCGCTGGCACCGGCGCCGCCGCTGGCACCGGCGCCG
>DASYCR010000015.1:0-2943 GCA_036500095.1 Polyangiaceae bacterium | reverse complement strand
GGGAACTCGAAAACGTGCTCGCGACCGGCGCCCCGCCGTTGATGACCCGCGCGGCGTTCGCGATCTGGTCGAACGTGGCCTGCGCCTGTCGCAAACGTCCATTCAACGCGGCATTTTCCCGCTGCAATTGCGCAATTCGCGCCGCGTGCTCGCGGTCGGCCGATTTCGCCGCCTCGCCCACGCGCGCGCTTTCCGCCCGCAACCCCGCATTTTCCCGCTGTAGCACCGCCAGCTGGCTAGCCGTGTCCGCCAAAGCAGCCGCGCGCTGTTCCGCGCTCGAGCGCGCGGCCTCGGCTTGGGCGAGCTGATCGCTGTCCGAGCGCAATTTCACCAGCAGCGACGCCTGGTCATCCAGCTGTTTTTTCAAGTCGTCCTTCTCGGACTTCAACTGCGCGTTGGCCCCAGCCAGTCCCGTCGCGCTCGCGTCCCGCTCTTCCGCGGCCTTGGCCGAGTCGGCCAACTTGGCCTGCGCGTCGCTCAATTGGCTGCGCAACGCCGCAAGATCCGTGCTGGCCTGCGCAGCCCGCGTGCTATCGGCCTGCGCCGAATCCAGCTTCGTGTTCGTTTCCTTGAGTTGTTCGCCCAGCTTGGCGTTGTCTGAAGTCAGCTGTGCCAGCGCCGCACTCTGCGTCGCCGTTTGATCCGAAGACTGCTTTGCGGCCGCGAGCTGGCTGCGCAGTGCGTCGCGTTCGCTGGTGAGCTGCGTGACCTTGGCCGTGAGCTCCCCGAAGCGGTCACGCTGCTGCTCGTCCGCTTTGCCCAGCTCTGTCACCCGCCCCGTCAACGTCGCGTTTTCCACGCGCACCTGGTCCAGCTCGGCGCGCGCTTGCTGCCCGAGCGCGGTCGCAGCCTCTTCCGCTTTCTTCGCGGCGACCGTTTCGCGCTCGGCCTCGGACAATTTTATGGTCGCGGCTTCGAGCTGCGCGACCTTGGCCGTAAGATCCTCGCCGCGGCCACGTTGTTGGTCATCAACTTTGCCCAGCTCCGCCACCCGCGCCGTCAGCGTCGCATTTTCCGCCCGCGCTCGGTCAAGGTCGGCCCGCGTTTGCCCCTCGAGCGCGGTCGCGGTCGCCTCCGCTTTCTTCGCAGTGACGGCTTCGCCTTCAGCCTCGGACAATTTTACGGACGCAGCTTGCAGCTGCGCGGCGAGGGTCTCGCGTTCGCGTACCGGCGCATCGGAGGGAACGGGCACGACCGGCACGGCGGCGACGTTCTTGGCCGCGAGCGCGGCCTGCTCCGCGGCCGAATTTTCGGCGCGTAGTTTTTCCATCTCGCCGGCGGAGCTCTGCTCGCTGGCCCGCAGCTTTTCGTTTTCCGCCGTCAACGCCGCCAGCTTGACCTTGAGCGCAGCCGCTTCGGAGTCCGCCCCGGCGTTGTCGGTGCTGTTCGCCGCGATGAGCAGGCGGTTGGCTTCGGCCAGCGATTTGTTGGCCCCGCGCGAGCGCTCGAGCTGGCCGGCCAGAGCCGCGACGTCGCGCGCGGAACTTGCCCGATCGTCATCCTCCTGGGCTTCCAACGCGCGCAGCTTTTCCTGCGTCGTCTCAAGCTCACGCTTCATCGCGACATCCGGCCGCGGCTGAACCGCGGCGTCGGCCGTCGCGCGCGCCTTGGCGAGATTCTGCTGTGCCACCCCGAGATCATGCTGGAGCGCGTCGTTCGCGGCGCGGAGGTCGTCGAATGCCTTGGTTTTTTTCTCCAGCGCGCGATCCGTCTCGTCGAGCTGCGCAGCGAACTTGGTGCGGGCTTCCTGCTCGGCGGCCGATCCGGTGGGCTGAGCGACAACGGGCGTCGGCGCCGGTTCAGGGGATTTTGGCGATGCCGCCTTGGCTTCCTCCCCTTGCGCGGCCGCCTTCGTCGCTTCGCTGTGGGCTCTCTGCGCAGACAATTTGGCCGCCACCAGCTCCTGTTTCGTGGCCGTCAGCTCAGCGTTCAGCGCGGACGCCCGATCGGCCGCGCGCTTCGCCTTCACCAATTCCACTTCGGCCTGTCCGAACCGGTCGTGATCCGCTTTCTGCGCTTCCCGCGCGCCCATTAGGTCGGACCTTAGCTTCGGCACCTCCGCGACGATGCGGTTCGATATCACCAGTCGGGCCTGCAGGTTTTGGATCTCGGCCGTCAACTCGTCGACCTTCGTCGAGAGCTCACGGTTCGCAGCGGTCAATGTCTCGATCTGCTTGTCGGGGGTTGGCGCGGCCGCCGCGGGTGGTACGGGCGCGGGCACGGGCACCGGTTGGGGTTGGGCGAGCTGGGTCGCGATGTCCTCGCGCAGTTGAATCACGCGCGCCTTGCCGTCCGCCAATTGGTCAGGGTCCAGCTTCTGCGCGAGCAAGTCGCGGCCGGTGGCGCGCGCACCATTCTCCGCCGCCAGCGTCAACCACGCATAGGCTTCCGCCGGCGACGCTTTTAAGCCACCGCGACCTTCCGCGAGCATAAGCCCGTAACTGCTTTGGGCGGGCCCGAAATTCTGCAGCGCCGCCGCGCGGTAAAGCCCCGCCGCAGCCGCTTCGTCGCGTTCGATGCCCCGGCCATCCTCCAGCATCGACGCAAGGTCATAGCGCGCCCGCGCGTTGCCGCGGTTGGCCGCGTCGCGGTAATAACGGAGCGCCTCCGCATAGCTCTGCGGCACGCCCTGCCCGGTCGCATAAGCGGTGCCGAGCGCCGTCTGCGCCTCGGGATCGCCTTTGTCCGCCTGGGCGCGCAATGACGCCAGATCGGCTTGTCCGCGCAGCGTAAATGCCCCTGCTCCCAGCGTGAGGAAGAGCGCGATGATCCGCGCGTGGAGTTTGCTAGTGGACGAGGAAGCGGGAAACGAGGCGGCGAAACGGCGCACGTCTCCGGTTTAAGAAGAAACCCGCGCAGGGAGCAAGGCCGCATCCTGCATGCCGTGGATGATCTTCTTGTCCGGCGGGCAAAACGTCGCGAGCGCACCGGATAACTTCACCT
>DASYCR010000014.1:0-4601 GCA_036500095.1 Polyangiaceae bacterium | reverse complement strand
CCCCAAGAAGATGCACTCCCAGTCGCATCCGCCAGCAATACGATAGTATCAAATGATACTATCGTGCCACCGCCGCGCTACCGCCCACCCTTTGAAATCTCGCCCAAAGCGCTGATTTTGGCGACCGAGATCCTGAAGCTGCTTGGACCTCGGACCTCGGCCCGCACAGGCGACAAAGCCCTCGCGCGCTACCGATTTCGATAGCTACGCTCACTGCGCTGCCGGCGACGCCGCCACACCCGCGACGTTGAGCCAGCTGAAGAACTCTTCCAGGCATTTGCGCTGCGCGGGCGGCATGTATTCGAAGTTGCGACCGCGATCGATGATTTCCCAGAAGTCCTTGCTCTCCACGCTCTCCAGCGCGCGGCGGATGGACAGCAAACGCTCGACCGGCTCGCTCGCCATGTCTTCCGAGATGCGGCGCGCTTTCTCTCGATCGCCCCGCATCAAGTAATATGCGGCGAGCTTGACCTGCGCCTTGCGCACGCCGAGCAAGGCGCTCTCCTGGATGCTCACGCGCAGCGGGCGATCCAGCTCGAGAAACAGCCCGAGCATGGCTTCTTCTTCGGGGGCGCCCTGTTCGTTCGCGTACTGGCAGAGCGTCGACAGATCGTAGGCGACCGTTTCCGTCACGAAGGTGAGCTTCATGTCGAAGCTGACGTGCCCGTAGTAGCTCAGGTGCTTCACGCCCTCGAGCGTGGCGCGCCCGTTCTTTTGCCGGATCATCGCCTCGACCAGCAAGCGGTACTGATTCAGTACGTTGTAGGCCGTGCGCACGTCGCGCGCGTTGAGCGTCGAGCGCAGGTAGGAGTTCATGAAGCGGAACACGAGCTCGATCAGCTCACTGTCCTTGGAGACCGCCGCGGCCTCCCCGATGTAGCGCGTGTCGATCGCGATCAGGTAATTGATGTCGCGCATCACCGACAGGGCTTCGTTGTAGATGCCGAGGTATTGCCGCATCACCTTCCACTCGACCCAGGTTCGGCGCTGCTCGAGATCCTGCAGAGACTCCGGATCCATCGCGACGAAATCCGGGTTTTGGCGGATGCCGGGCCCGATCTCGAACCAAAAATTGGCGGCCTTGTCCTTGCGCTTGGAGTAGCCGAGCGCGAAATCCTTGAGCGCGTCGACCGCGCCGCTGGCGATGATCTTGTCCTTGCCGGAAATGGAGTTGCTGGTGATGTCGGTGAGCTCTTCCATCGCGGACAGCGTGGCGGCCTGCGCGGCCGCGGAGCGCTCGTGGTCGCGCTCGTCGGCGCCTTTTTCGGCGACAGCCACGGCCTCGCTGCGAATACGCGAGACGATGTTCATCGGCTCGAGGAACCAGAACACGTACCGGAAATAGGGCGCCATCAGCACCAAGCCGAACGTGGTCGCGCCGAGCATGGCGAGCAACATGGCGCGCGGCACGTAGTCGTGATGCAAGGACACGCTGAACCAAACACCGCACACACAGGCGATCACGTAGTACGCCATCACGGCCAAATTGATGCGATCGCGCAAGAACATGCGCGCGACCCCGGTGTAGCGGTCTGCAGACAACTGCACGATGATGGACACGACCGTGATCACGATGCCGAACACCGCCGCGATCATGCCGGACAGCGAGCTCACCGCGTCCGTGATGCTCGCCGGATCGAAATGCACGTAGCGATCGACCGGGCTGCGCGGCGTCGGCAGATTCGCGCCACCCGTCACGAAGTGGTCGAACGAATAGACGCCCCAAAAGACGACCAGCGACGCCAACGAGAGCCCTGCAATCGGTAAGAGCCACTGTCGCCGCACGCTCTCGCCGTTGTCCGCCATGGGAAGAAGGCACCTTAGAGCGAGGCCGCGGAAGATGGAACCGTGCGGGAGGGGCACTCGGCGGAGGCGCAGCCCATGAGATCCGCTCTAGCTTGATCCGTGGGTAAATGCGCGAGGATCCGCTTGGCCGAGCAGCGCCGGCCCGCGCGCGCGCGGCGCGCTGAGCTCAAGCGCTTCGAGCGAGCGGCAAAGCTCGTCCGGGGACGAGGCGAGTCGAACCCCGGCGAGGAAGGGCGCGCGCGATAGTGCCTCGCCCATCGGCAAGGACGGCAGCTCCGCGTCCCGCAGGGCGTGGATGAAACGCAACGTCTTGAGCGCGTCGAACCAGGTGTGGATGCGGCGGCGCAGCGGCGCGCCGAGCGCTGACTGGGATTTCGCCTCGGACAGCGCCGTGTCCAAGCCAATCGCGCTGAGCTGTGCCTCGACGGCTCGCGCAAGCCGGGGCACCCGTTCGCGAATGTTTTGCACGACTCGAGCGAGCTCGCCATGGACGGCAAAGGCATCCAATCCCTCGAGCAACGCGGCGAGCGCGTGAAAGCCGTCAGGGTGATAGAGCGCGGGTTCGCCCTGCTCGGCGATCTGGTGCGCGCGGCGACCGGTCCCGAACGGGACGCGCTCGGAGCGGCGCGAGCGGATGAGTACGCGGCCAGCGCGAGCACGCACCAGCGACGCTACCTTGCCGAGCTTGTCGAGCAGATAGAAATCCTCGCCCGCCGCGCGACGTGGAAAGCCACGCACGAGCGCGTACGAGGCCGCGTCGATCGCCAGGGTGCTCCCGACGCTTTGATACGCGTAAGGCGAGCCCGCGCTCGCCAAGCCGAGCACGTAGTAGCGGAGCGTCAGTTCGTACAGCAGAGTTGCCCGATCGATGGCTGCGTCCCCGCCGGCAACGTGCGAGAACGGCAAGAGCAACGCGCCGATTTCGGCCGGCGCGAACTCAGCGCTCGCTGCAGCGATAGTCGGGAAATACTCGGCCGTCAGCGCGGCGTCCGCGTCCGTCGAACCGATCACGCCACAAGCAAGCCTGTCCTTCGACCACAGTGCGAGCGCGAGATCCATGCCGATGCGCCGCGCGAGACCCACGCCTTGACGCGACGGCACGCCGCGGCCGTCGCTGAAGCGGTCGAGCGCGAGCACGTCGAAGGCCGAAGCTGCGAGCAGATGGGCTCCGTCCGCGAGCCGCGCGCGTTCGGGCAGCGCCCTGAGCGCCGACCAAAGAGCTTGATTGCAAGCACGCGTCGACGCGCTCGCGTCGGGCGGACCATTCACGACCAGGATCACGAGCACGCGGCCGTCCGCGGCGCGCGCGGCGGCCTCGTAGCCCTCGAGCAGATCCGAGCGCTCGTCGCACGCGGGCACGACGAGCGCGTACTGATAGCGTTCACCGATCGCGCTCGCCAGCCGCGACTCGGGCTCCGCGTAGCGCGCGAGATATTTATCGATCGCGCCGCGCATGCCCGAGACTCAGCGCGCGCTCAGTGAACGGCAGCGCGATGCGGCAAGGATTGCACGAGCTCGGCCTCGAAATTTAGCAGATCCTCGGCGCGCACCGCGACCTCGGCCTCCGAAAAGCATAGCCGCGCGAGCCGAAAGAACAGGCCGTGATGGCGCGATTCCGCGCGAGCGAGCTCCAGATACGTGTCGCTGAACGGCGAGCCTTGCGCGCTCAGCGCTTCCGCCACCAAGAACAGCCGCTCGCAGCCGCGCGCCTCGACCACGCCTGCGACCAGCAAACGATCGAGCAGCGCGCCATCGCCCGCGGTGCGCACGCGCGCGCGCAGGCGGTTCACGTAGACGTCCTTGTAGTCGTCGACGAGCGTGAGGCCGCGCGCGTGAACCATGCGACACACGATCTGAAAATGTTCGAGCTCCTCTCGCGAAAACTCGATCAAGGGTTCGATCAGTTGCTTTTTATCCGGGTAGCGCACCACAAGCGAGATCCCCGTGGCCGCCGCCTTGCGCTCACAGGCCGCGTGGTCGAGCAGGAACGCGTCGAAATCCGCGAAGACCGCGTCGAGCCAGGCGGGCGGCGTGCTGAAGCGTAGATCGAACATGGCTCGCAAAAATCAGGGTACCGCTACTCGCCCGCGACGTGAACCACGAGCCTGCGCTCGTGTGAGCGCGCGCGGTGTTCCCACAAATACAAGCCTTGCCAGGTGCCGAGCGCGAGGCGGCCGCGCGTGACCGGAATCGTTTCGGAGGTCTTGGTCAGCGCGGCGCGCGCGTGAGCCGGCATGTCGTCCGGCCCCTCAGCGTCGTGCTCCCAGGCCCGGGATTCCGGCGCGAGCTCGCCGAGCCAGCGCTCGAGGTCGCGCAAGACCGCGGGATCGGCGTTCTCCTGGATCAAGAGGCTCGCCGAGGTGTGCTGCACGAACACCGTGCACAGGCCAGTCTGGATGCCACTTTGCTCAACCACTGCGGCGACTTCGCGCGTGACGTCGCAAAAGCCGCGACCGCGGTTCGCGATTTCGAGCGTTTCCTGAAAAACTCGCACGGCGCAAGGTATGCGACGTTTTCGCGGCGCGCGCTAGCGATCAATCCGGCTTTGAATCCCCGATGCAAACACCCCAGCCCTGCGGTAGCCCCGCCACCGACTGACAGAGGCTCGTGCCACAGCTTTGATCGCCCGCCACCAAGCAGAGCTTGAGGCAGGCGTTCGCGTCGGCCGAGCACACATAGCCGAATGCGCACGGACAAGGCTGGTTCGCCTGCCCCGTGCCCGGCACCACGCAGGCCGTGGTCCCCGAGCGCACGACCGTGCACGCGGTGTTGCCGGTGCAAACGCAATCCGTTCC
>DASYCR010000013.1:0-3563 GCA_036500095.1 Polyangiaceae bacterium | reverse complement strand
CGCGGGTGCGAGTGGCAACGCGGGTGCGAGTGGCGGCGCGGGTGCGAGCGGAAGCGCGGGTGCAGCAGGGGCCTGCAGTAGCAACACCGATCTGGTTGTCACGTCGGACTGCACGGTGGGATGCGACTCCGCAGCGTCCCTAGGTGTGCAAGGCTCTTTCTTCGCTTTCAGCGATGGTTATTCATGCCCTGTGACAGATCCCGTTTGCTCCAATAATAGCGTTTGCATGTCAGGCAAGACAGTCGTCGATCCGACGTTCGTCAATTGGGGCTGCGGAATCGGGCTCGAGCTGAACGACGGTACGCAGGCGTACGACGGCCCGGCGACTTGCTTCGACTACGCTCTCGCCGGAGATAGCGGCGGCAATGAAGTGCGCCTTGCATTGACGCAAGTTACGGCTGGAACCGGCGCTATCGCTCCCTATGTGACGATCCCAGCTTTTAGCGCCGGCCACAGCGGCACCCTGTGTTTGAAGGACGTTAGTTGTAATACTCAGCCAGAGTGCAGTAGCACGCGCACGACTGGTTGCTGCACGCCGATCGCGGGCAACGGCACCCCCTACGCGCTACAGATTCAGCTTCCGGGTGGCTACCGCGCCGGCAATTTTTTCGTGTGTCTCACCAGCCTTGTGCCCAAGACTGGCTAGTCGGGAATGTTTCTACCGACTGCGTTCAAGGGCGAGCAACGCGAACCCCTCGATGATCTCCGGCGGCGCCTGCACGAGCTCGATCAGCACGCCCACTCCTGACTTCGGAGCGTCGTCACTCGGCTTCGGGTGAATGAAGCAGACGTCGTGGCCGGCGGCGCCGCGGCGAATGCCGCCTGCCGTGAAACGCAAGCCGCGCTCGCTGAGCCAGGCGTAGGCGGCGGGCAAATCATCCACCCACAGGCCGATGTGGTGCAGCGCGGGCGTGTGCACGCGCGGTGTGCGCGCGGGATCGATCGGCTGCATGAGGTCGACTTCGACGGAGGTCACACCCGCGCCGACGCTGAGCGTGACTTCATCCACATTTTCGAGTTCGCTGCGATACTGGCTGGTCTGCGCGAGGCCGAACAGTTCGCACCACAGTTCGCCGAGCAGCGCGCGATCGAGCGCGCCGAGCGCGACCTGCTGGAGCCCGAGCACCCGAAACGGGCGCGCCGCGGTGACCGCGCCGGTGGTCACGGGCCGCGCAGCTGGAGGCCGCCCTGGAGCTCGAGAGTCGTGTGAATCGAGCGCAAAATACCGGTGGTGAGGCCGGCATCGAGGTACACGCCGAACTGCTTGGCGAGATCCAGCTGAGGGCCGACAGCGAGGTGGAAGATGGCGTCCTTCTTGTAGACGGGCGCGTTCTCTTGCCACGCCGCGTTGCCGCGACCGCCCTCGACTTCCCAGGCGACCGCCGGCTCGAGGAAGATTTTGAACGCGGAATCGCTCATGGTGTAGATGCGCGCGCCCACGCCGTAGAGCATGAGCGGCTTGGTGTCCGTGTGGCTGTCGGCGCCCAAGCCGAAGCGGCCCCACAAGAACGGCTCGATGAAATCGAGCAGCGCGAAGCTCAGCGCGGCGTCGATCGCGAGCGGTGAGCCGTGGCCGCAGAATTTTTGCTGATCTTTGACGTCCGCGCTGGGCACGAACGCCTTGCAAAATGGCGAGTGGTCATAACGAAAATCCATTTCGTAGCCGCCGACCAAGCCGGCGCGCAGACCGAACTGGAAGCGGTGCCCGAAGTTGTCGTCTTTGTCGGACGGCTTTGCCTCGCGGTCGGACGACTTGTCTTTGCTCTTCGGTGCGTCCGCTTCTTCGGCGCGCGCCGCGTGCGTGACGAACAGCGGCAACCACAACGCGAACAGGGCTAGGAGACTCCGCGGCTTCACGCGCAACAGGATAGACCATTCCGGCTCGCGTCGAAATCGCTGGCTGGGAGCCGTGGCCGGCCTTGGCTGCGAGCGTGTGCTCGTACGGCTGTCAGCGCTTGACGGCGGTATCGCGCGCGGTGCCGAGCGAGGTCCACTCGCGCTCGATGCCCACGGCGAGCCACACCAAATCGACCGGTCCGCTGCCGGCGCTGACGGTGATGGTCGGTTTGCCGTCCGCTTCGGCGGCGCTCGGCAGGGCCAGCGACGGCGACGCGCGCAACTTCTTGATCGTCTCGTCGTCCGCCATCAAGGCCAGGATGCCGAGGCCGGCGAGCAACGGCACCGTGCCGCTCGGAATGTGCGGGGCGACGATCACGCGCACGGTGTCGCTGAGTTCAGGGGCGCGGCGCGCGAACCAACGCACGTCGTCGAGTGTTTCGAGCACGAGCGCGCTCGGCTGAGTGGGCTTGCCGCGCGTGGCGACCACCGGCAAGGTTTGCGCGCGGTCGAAGCCGTGCGCGCGCGGGGCGTCCGCGCCTGCTTGCTTGGTCTCGGCTTCCTTGGACTTGCTCTTGGCCTTGCGCGCGATGAGCACGTCATCGGTCGGCAGCGTGCGCGGCACGGTAACGCGCACCGGGCGCTTGAACGAGCGCGGATCCCCGATCACGCCCGTAGCCACCGCGAACGCCAATGTTTCGGCGGAGGCGACCACGAAGCGCTGCGAGGCGAGCGGGAAGCTCGGCTCGGGATCGAACGTGCGCAGCGAGGCGCCCGTGGCCGGCGGCGGATAGAGCTCACCGGTGATCAAACGCGGATCGGATTCCAGCAAGCGCGCGCCGGTGGCGATGAAGTCGACGAGGGCGCCGGACTCCGCCAGGACTTGCAGCACTTGCCGCGACGGCGGGGCGAGCAATAGGTCGAGCTTGGATGGGACGCGCTTGCTCTTGAGCAGCGCGCCGGCGGCGAGCAGATCGCGCAGCGAAGTGCCGGAGTCTCCACCGAGGATCACTTGGCTCACGGGCTTGCCGGCCAGCTCGCGCACGGGGCGCACCACGCCGTCTTCGTCGAGCACGAGCGGATCGACCGCCGAGAGGTCGACGCTCATCACGTCGTCGCAGGGCGCGCCGGCGTCCGGCAAGAGACCGCGATGGGCCTTCGAGCGGCGCTGATCGCGCAGGTATACTTCGGTCTTTTCGTCGCTCACGAACACGGCGCCGGCGGCTCCGAGTTGCGGTGCCAGCGCGGCCAGCACCGCGCGCTCGGTGACCGACAAAAGCCGGGCGCTGGGGCCCGCAAACTCGATGACCACCGGGGCGCGCTGCTCGGCGTCGACCCGGCGCACGGCTTCGCCGAGACCGCGCCGCATGAGCTCGAGGCCGACGTCCCGCACACACACGAAGGGCCGCACGCGACCCGACAGCAACACTTGCACGCTGCGCAGGGGCCGCACGCTGACGCTGCCTGTGACGAGAGCCTCGGCGAGCTGCGAGGGCGGGACGACGAGCGTGAGCATGCCCGCGCCGCCCACCGAAGCGAGGCGGGGTTCGTCCGTGAGCGCCAGGCGCGCGGGGCTTCCGAAGCGCTCGAGGTGCACGGCCGCGGGAAACCCGATGCCCGGGCGGGCGACGAGCATACCGAGATTGAGCGCATCGCGGACGCCGCGCGCTCCGATGCCGGGGCCGGTGTCCGAGAGCGAGGTCACGCAACGCGTGTCATACGCAATG
>DASYCR010000012.1:0-4492 GCA_036500095.1 Polyangiaceae bacterium | reverse complement strand
ACGCTCTGGGAGGCGCAGAACGGCCTGCTCTGGCTCGCGCCGAC
The DNA here is from genome assembly GCA_036500095.1 of Polyangiaceae bacterium. Lineage (GTDB taxonomy): Bacteria > Myxococcota_A > Polyangia > Polyangiales > Polyangiaceae > PMG-095. Next base: position 4,448 of record DASYCR010000012.1, on the reverse strand, counting down.
CGCGCTGTTCGCCAGCGCCGCGCTGAGCGGGCTCGGAGCGGTCGCGTTGCGATTGCTCGTGGGCAGCGCGAAACGCCGTGAGGAACGCTGGTTCCTGGCGATCGGCGCGGGCAGTTTCGCGGCGCTGGTGGGATTCGGAGTGGGCGGGGGGCGCCATCTGGCTAGCCCTGCGGCCCGCCTTGGTTTCGCCTGTTTCACGGGTGTGCTCGGCGGGGTGCTCGTTTTCGGCGCGTGTCGTCCGATCGCGCGGCTGTTGCGCAGCAAGCCGCGCGAACTCGGCGTTGTGCTCGTCGGCTTCGTCGTACTCGTCGAACTCGTTAACCGCTTCGTCTTGGTGCGACTCTATCCGGCGTTCCACGGCGGGCTCTCGGTGTTGGCCCTGGCGACTGCACCGTTGATCGCCGAGTGTTGGTTGGGTGCGCGAGCGAGCCCAAGAGCGGCTCGACGGCTCGCCTCGTTGCCGGTGATCGCGGTGCTCGCTGCAGCAGGACTCGCGCTCGTGCCGGCTGCACAGCGCCTCGCGCGCTTCGACAACTTCCGGTTGATGCTGCTCGAGCACGCGCCGTTGCTCGGCCAGGCCGTGACGCTCGCGGCGCGCGTGGCGCCTCCGGCGCCCGAAGATTCGGTTGACTGCGACGCGATCCCGCCCGGCGAGCGGGAAGGGGCGTGCGCGCGGGCCACGGCGACCGTCGGACGGACGCTCGACTTGCGCGGTCGCGATCTGTTGCTGATCAGCGTGGACGCGCTGCGCGCGGACCACGTCGGCGCGTACGGCTACGCGCGAGCGACGACGCCGCACATCGATCAACTGGCGCAGAACGCCGTCCTTTTCGAGCGAGCCTACGCGCCCACGCCGCACACCTCCTACTCGGTCACCTCGCTGATGACCGGCAAGTACATGCGGCCCTTGCTCCTGCAAGACGCTGCGCGCGACTCGGACACGTGGGCGAGCTTGCTCCGCACCTACGGCTATCGCACGGCCGCTTTTTATCCACCCGCGGTGTTCTTCATCGACCCCGATCGGTTCAGCTCATTTCGCGATAGTTTCCTGGGCTTCGAGTATCGCTGGGTCGAATTTGCCGAAGGCGAGAAACGCGTCGCTCAAGTTCGTGACTATCTCGCCGCCGCGCCCAAGGACAAACGCTTGTTCGTGTGGGTGCATCTGTTCGCGCCGCACGAGCCGTACGAAGCACACCCCGAGTACCCGTTCGGTGAGCGGGACATCGACCGCTACGACTCCGAGATTCGCGCGGCAGATGAGAGCGTAGGCGCGATCGTGAGCCTGTTTCGTGCCAGTCACCCGAGCGCGGCGGTGATCGTTACCGCCGATCACGGCGAGGAGTTCGGGGATCACGGTGGCCGCTATCACGGCACGAGCGTGTACGAGGAGCAGGTGCGCGTCCCGCTGATCATTGCCGCGCCCGGCGCGCTCTCGGCGCGTCGCATCGCGGAGCCCGTGCAGACCATCGACTTGCTACCGACGTTCCTCAACGCGTTGGACATCCCGACGCCACCGCGCATCCGCGGTCGTGATCTGGGCGCATTGCTCAGCCAAAAACGCGCCGAGCAAGCCGGCCTGGCGCTCGCTGAAACCGAAGAACAGACGCTACTCGCGGACGGCAGCTCGCGCCTGATCTGCGCGCGCAAGCTCGGCGCGTGCAAGCTCTTCGACCTCGCCAGTGATCCCAGCGAGGAACACGACATCTCCGCGCAGCGCGCCTCCGACTTCGACGCGCTGCGCGTGCGCCTGCGTGAGCTCGGCGCATCGCACGGGCGCTACGAGCAGAGCGGCCTGCGCGCGGAGGGCAAGGGCTGGCCGCCGGCGATCCTGCGCGGCATCAGCGGCGACGGGGACGCGGCGGAGGATCTGGCCGGCCTGCTCGACGACGCCGACCTCGCGATCCGGCGCAAAGCGGCCGAGCTTCTGTTCGAGCTCAATCGTCCCGAGGCGAAGGCGGCGCTGCGCTTGGCCGCAGCGCGCGACGAAGACGAAACAGTGCGTCGTTACGCCGCGCTCTCACTGACGCGGCTCGGGGAAGGAGCGCCGTTGACGTTCGAGCTCGAGCGCTCGGGCGATGCCCACTTTCGGCGCTTGGCGGCGTTGGTCCTGGCGGAAACGGGCGACGCACGCGGCGAGAAGACGTTGATCGCGTGGTGGCAGGACGCGCGCAGTCGCGACTTCAAGCGCTCGCAGGAGATCGCGGCGGCGCTTGGCAATATTCGCTCGAAAGACGCGGTGTGGCCGCTGGTGCAGAGCCTCGACGATGTGCGTTTGCGGCCAATCATCGCGCAGGCGCTCGCGCACATCGGCGGCGAAGTGGGGCAGGGTTCGCTGCTCAAGGCGCTCGCGGAGGAGCCTTTGCAGAGCACGCGCGTGGCCTTGGTGAACGCGCTCGTCGACCTCCGCACGGGGGAGATGCTCGCTCCGCCGCTCACGCGCTTTCTCGGCGTTCCCGATCCGTTGCCGGGCGGGCTGGAAGCGGCTACGCGCGCCAAAATCCTACTGCACGTGGGCGGCCCTGAAGGCGACGATCTCGCACGCTTGCGCAAGCAAAGCGCGCTCGGAGTCGCGCTCATGCTGACGATTCCGCTCGGTGGCAACGGGCACGGCGTGCGCGCCCTGGTGCGCGCCCGCGCCAGCGGGCCCGCGGCGGGCCAGATTCTGATCGGCGCTCTGCCGCCCGGCAACGAGCACTCGCACGCACTCCCGGTCGTGGACGAAGCCCACGCGCTCCGCCTGGAGGTGCCGCCGAGCGCGGAGCCTCGACTCGTGTTCGGGGATCTGCCGGCGTCGCTCGGCGCACGTCCCGGACTGCGCGGGCGATTCGTCGTCTTTGCCGATCGCTCGGTGACCCTCGACGCGCTCGCGCTCGTACCCTTGGCCGACGAACTACCGCCGCCCCCGCCCAAGCCGTGGGCAGCCTCCGGCGGAGACCCCGCTGGCAACGAATAAATGGTGTATAGAGGCCCCGTGGCTGAGCAAAAAGACGAAACCGAGCCCGGCTCCTCGAGCCCCTCAGGAGGCGATTCTGAGGGCGGGGACGAGCGCGAAAGTGCCGAGCAGGCCGAAGCCGCCGAGCCGAGCGTCGCGTCCAAGCCCAAGAAGAAAAAGAAGCGCTCGCTCGAACCTTCCGACGAACCCATCCGCGACCGCAACCGGCGGCTGCGTGAGCAGGCGGCTGGGGCGCGTAAGCGCCAGCGTGAGGAGCAGCAGCGCGCGCCCGCGCGCAACCTCGACACCAGCGAAATCGTCGATGACGCGCTCGCGCGCAGCACGCAAGCCGCCGGCAATTTTCTGAAGCGCCATTTCAACGCGGTGCAGTGGGTCGTAGTGGCCGGCCTCGTGTTGCTGATCGGCTATGAGGTCTACGAGTATCGCGTGGGCAAGCTGGCGGAGGCCTCGTCCGACGCCCTGACCGTAGCCATCAAGGCAGAGGACGGCCGGATCGGCACGGAAGATCCCGGTCCCGATCCGCAGACGGCGCTCGACGATCCACGACCTGGCTTCGCAACCGCCGCAGACCGCCGCGCTGCCGCCGAGAAAGACTACCGCGAAGTCGCCGGCTCGAACGGCACGAGTGGAGCGGCAATTCTGGCCAAGCTCGGCCTCGCGTCGGTCTTGTACGACGAGGGCAAGTACTCGGACGCCAAGGCCGCCTATGAGAGCGTCAAACAAAGCGCGCTCGCGAGCCAAGACGTGGACGTCAAAGGTCGCTCAATCGAAGGCATCGGGATGAGCCTCGAGAGCGCTGGCCAGGCGGAAGCCGCCAATAAGGCATTTCAAGAACTGGAGAACCTCGACACAGCGGGCTTCGGCGCGCTCGGCGCGTACCACCAGGCGCGGCTGGCGTTCGCCGCGGGCAAGACCGCGGACGCCAAGATGCTGCTCGAGAAAGCGCAGAAGAAGCTCGATGTCGCCACGGACAGCAGCGACAAGAGCAAGCCCTTCGCGGCCCCCGGCTATCTGCAACACGCGATTCGTGAGCTGCTGCGCGCCGTCGATCCCAACGCCGTGGCGGCCACACCGAACGCGCTCACGGCCGAGCAGCTGAGCCAACTCGGCGCCATGGGCGACGAAAACGGCGGCATGTCGCAAGACAAACTCAACCAGCTCCTCAAGGAAATTGCGAAGAAGGCCAAGGACAATCCAGGTGCACCCGGCCCAGCGCCGAGCCCCGCTCCGCCTGCGAGCGCGCCTTGAAAGGCCTCTGGCTTACTGCCTGCGGCGTCGTGCTAGCGAGCGGCGCGCTCGTTGGCTGCGACTCGCTCCGCGGCGGAGCAAACCCGGAGATGCCCAATTGGATGCGGCGCCCAGGCTTCGAGCTCGAGCTCAACTACTCGCGTAAACTCGTCGCGCAGTCCCGTCGCACGGGCGAACCCTACGAGCGCGGCGCGCCCGAGCTCGACGTCGCGGGACGCCGCGTGTTCCTCGGCTCGAGCGATCGCGG
>DASYCR010000011.1:0-12329 GCA_036500095.1 Polyangiaceae bacterium | reverse complement strand
CATTCCCGCCGGCGACATTTACGTCCCCGGTGTCGACGAGAGCGTCCCGATCGCGACGCTGAACTACGGCGCTTCCCCAGGTGGCAGCAGTCCGAAGGCCGGCTTGCCGATGAGCGTCAAGATCGGCGCGGTGATCGGCGGCGTCGCGATTCTGACGGCGCTTGGAGTGGCCGTTGCGACGCGCAAGGGTTTCAGCCCCGAACTCGCGGCCAGCGCCGGCGATCAACCCGCCGACTCCGCGACGCGCTTGCTCGCGGAAGCCAAGGCCCTCCTCGACCATGGCGACGCCGCCGCGGCGGCGCGCAAGGTGAGCGAGCTGCCCGACGACAGCAACGCGCGCAAGAGCGCCGACTTCCGGCAGATCGAAGCCGCTTGGGCTGATTCGCTGCTCGCGCAAGCGAGCGCCGCCAGCGATCCAGCGCAGAAGCGCGCTCTCTTGGATCAAGTAGCGCGCTCGACCAGCGTGGATTCGATTCGTCGCAACCGCGCCGCCAATGACCTGGCAGCGCTCGGCGCGGCTTCGGTCGACGTTGCGGATCTCCCGAGCACCTCGGATCAGGCGAAACAGGCGGCCACGGCGATTCATCCCGCGGCGGCGAGCGCCCCCTCACGCGTGGCGGCGGTACCGCCCGAGCAGCCGGCGAGCGCACCCGAGCCCAAAGCCAAGCCGGCGCCTGCTGCGCCGCCCACGCCGAGCAAGGTGAACGCTCCGGCTACTCTCGTCCGCAAGAACCCGTTCGATCAGTGACTGAACGCAGTGCACGCGCGCCGCTTTGGTCTCCGTTCACTTCGCGCCCGGCACTAGCGGCGCTCGGCGTCGTGGCGCTGGCGCTCGCGGCCGAACGCTCCCCCCGCCTCGCCCGGCTGCGAATTCTGTCCTCTCCGCCTGTTGCGAGCGCCGCCGGCGAGCGCAGCAGCGAACCGGCGATCGCCGTCGGTGAGGCGAGGATCGGCAGCGAAACACTGACTCGCCCGGAGCTCGCGCAACCCGAATCGCTCAGTCTACCCGCCACGCGACGCGACACTGCCCCGAACGGCGACGACGTGTCACTGCCCACAATCGACGCAGCCGAGCCGCCCATGCCGCTCCTCGATCCCACGGGCAAGGCGCTCGACAGCTTCTATTCCGCGCTCGCGCGTACCGCACAGAAACAGCCGGGAGCCATCACACGCATCGCGCACTTCGGCGATTCGATCGTGGTGAGCGACTACGTGTCCGGGACCTTGCGGCGCAAGCTGCAAACCGAGTTCGGAGACGCCGGGCACGGCTTCATGTTGATCGCCAATGCCTGGCCGGCCTACTTCCACAACGACGTATTCCGTTACGCCACCGCGGGCTGGAGCGTGAGCCGTATCGTCGGCCCCTACGCCGAGGACGGCCTGTACGGCCTCGGCGGTGTCTCCTTCAAGGCGGACAAGAACGTGCTGGCTCGTTTCGGTACCGCGAAGAGCGGGAGCTTCGGCCGCAACGCGTCGCGCTTCATACTCGACTATTTGCAAGACCCGAACGGCGGCACTCTGCGCCTGAACGTGGACGGCAAGGAGCAAGCCAGTATCGACACGCGCGGCGCGCGCAAGACGTCCGGATTTTATACGTTGAGCGTGGCGGACGGACCGCACGAGTTCGAGCTCTTCACCTTGAGCGGCGTATCGCGCGCGTTCGGAGTCGTGCTCGAGCGCGACGTGCCGGGTGTCGTGCTCGACGCGCTGGGTGTTCAGGGCGCGCGCATTCGCTTTCTGGACAAGGAGGACGACGCGCACTGGGCCGAGCAGCTCAGCTGGCGCAAGCCGAACCTGGTCGTGTACGAGTTCGGCGCGAATGAGAGCGGTGACGGCTTTCTATATTCGATGGAGGACTATCACCGCACGATGAAAGAAGTGATCGCTCAAGGCCAGCGCGCGCTGCCTGATGCGAGTTGCCTGGTGATTGGTGCGATGGACCGCGCCGCCAAGATGGGCGACCAGATCGTCAGCATTCGCGTGATCCCGTTCATTGTGGAAGAGCAACGCAAGGCGGCGCTCGAGCTCGGCTGCGCGTTCTTCGACACTTATGGCGCGATGGGTGGAGCGCGCTCGATGCCGACCTGGGTTCGACGCGGGCTCGGACAAGCCGACCTCACCCATCCGAGCGCGGTCGGCTCCGAGGTGATCGGTAATTGGATTTTCCGCGCCCTGATGCAGGGCTACAACGCGGCTCTCAAGCGCGCTCACTGAGCGGTCGACCGTCGCTCGTAGGCCTTCATCAACAGCGAAACCAGCGAGCTCCCGAGCGTTTCATAACCCTTGGGAGTTAGATGAAGACGATCGGGACGCGCGCGCGCCGGTTTTTCGTGAAGCCAGCGCTCGAAGCTGCCCGCTCCGCCCATCAGCTCGAGCTGGCTGACGTAACCACAGCCGAACTCGGCGGCCGCGCTGCGCTGGAGAGTGTCGATTTCCGTGACTCGAGGCTCCGACCCGCCACTGGTGGACAGCGCGTCCGGCGGCCCCACGAGCAGACAGTCCGCGTTGGGCGCGCCCTGGCGCACTCGCTCGAGCAGGGCTCGATACTCGCCGCGGTATTTTTCGACCTTGTCCGCGTCAAAAGCCTCATTGGTCCCGAACGCGAATACAAAGAGCTCGGGCGCGCGCGCGGCCACTTCTGCCGCGAACGGCGCGGACGCCCATGCGAGCGGAGTCGCCACTCGAGCGCCGTCGATCCCGATCGTGTCGAGCACGAGCCCGGGCTCGCTGCCCTCCACCGTCAAGCCGTAGAAGCGCGGCGCGCCACCTAGCGCGACGAGCTCGAGCTTGTCGGTTGGCCCTCCACTCAGGTTCAATCGGGCGATCGGCGAGCCGGCAATCGTTTCAACGGGCGAGTCCTTGCGCACGACCTGCGAGGCTCCGGCGAGCTCGACGCGAAAGCTTGCCCCCTCGGGCAGTGAGAACCAGAGTTGAAAATGTGCCGCGCCGTGCAGCGTGCCTTTTTTGGGTTCGAAGCTGGCACGCGCGCCGTCCGCCGGAGTAACGCGCATGCCGCCCAAGCCGAAAACACCGTCGTCTTGCTGACTGCGCTTCGACGGGGGATTCGGCTCGACCCGCCACTCGCCCTCGCGCACGACGGTCACCTGCGTGTGGCGGTAGGGATTCGTCCCGATGCGCACGAAGCCTGGCCCCCCCGCCCCGAAGCGTTGCTGTAAATTCGCGCGGATCGTGCCGGTCAGGTAGTCCGCGGCCGTGTGGGAATCACCGAGCCACAGGATGCGCACCGGGGCCTTACGCTTGTGGCCCTCGAGCTCCGCCAGTGCTGCGTAAAATCGCTTGAGCTCGAGGCGCGTCGGATCGGGTAACGCAGCCGGCGCGGCGCTCGCCACCGGAGGCAGTTCTTGCGCGGCGGGAGGTGGCGCTTGCGGCGCGACGGGCACAACCGGCGCAACCGGAGCCGGGACAGCCGCGGACGGCGCCCCGGAGTTTCTGGGGATGAGCTCACCGCGACCCAGACACGTCAAGGAAACCAACGCGACGAGCGAGCTCAACGCCACCAGCGCCCAGCGTTCCACGCGTTCAGTGAGCGGCTCAGCGGGCACGACCCGACTCCTTGTCTGTCGAAAACAACTCGCGCCGCGCGAATTCGACGAGCGCGGGCAAGTAGCTCTCGAGAGGCGGACAGACGATGCCGCTGTCGGATAGCGCGCGGGCGTTCTTGGCGTCGTACGTTGCGTCGGCCCCCTGCACGTCGAACAGCGAGCGCATGCTATCGGAGATCAACCTGAGATTGCTCGACAAGCCGCGAGTGAGCACGTTGAGCCCGGGCGAGATGCGCTTGTTGCAATGCTCCGCGAGCAACACGACGAACTCTTCGATCGTCGGTGGTCGCTCGTCGACCAGATGATAGCGGCGGCCGTAGTTACCGGCGTCGCTCGCCAAATGGTGCGCCGCGCGCAACACGAAATCGATCGGAACCACTTGTAAGGCAGCTTGAGCGCGCGGCAGGGCCAACGAAATCTCGTCCGGGCCACCCACCACCCAGGCGATCAAGGGGTACGGCCATTCGACGCGATCGATCTGTCCCGTCCGCGAATCCCCGACGATTTGCGTGGGCCGCAGCACGAGCGCGGGCAGCTCCGGGTGTCGCTCCAGCATTTGCTCGACGAGCGCGAGGGACTCATCGACCGCGCCCCGGAAGCGCTGACCGGCAGCGAGCTCCTCTTCGAGGATCACGCCGCTGCGCGCACCACTGACGAACGCGCTGGAGAGCACGACGGCGCCGCGCAAACGCGAACAACAGCGTGAAAACTCGATCAATTCGCGCGCTCCGGCCAGGTTGGAGCTGGCGCCGAGCTCGCCGGCGGAGGACTCGAGCACGCTGGCGAAATGGTAGACGCGATCGACGCTGCGCGCGAGCTCCAGGTAGCTTGGCCCACTCAGACCGTAGTCCAGGAAAAATGGATCGCCGGCCTGAATGCGCAAACGTTCGCGCTCAGCCGGTGCAAGCGCTTCACGGAACTCGCTCGCGGCGCCCATTTCAGTGTCTCGCACCAGCGCGATCAGGCTCGCATCTGGCTCCGCCAGCAGCAGGTGTGCGCATAGTTTTTGGGCGCGAAATCCAGGCAAGCCCGTGATGAGCAGCGTTTCATCGCAATGCCCGGACATGCTCAGTGCTCCCCCAAACGCTGGATGCCGGCGGCAAGCGCCCCCTTGGAGAGCTCGAGATAGACAGTCGGCAACCCGTTCTGCTTGCCGAAAGCGAGCAGAACCGGCGCGGTCGTCGTGGCGCCCAGGGCGCGCGCATCGAGATAAGCGAAGAGTGTGACCTGCGTCCCGAGCCGCGTCACTGAAGCCGCAAGCCCGTCCATGCCGCCCAGCGCGTGCTCACCCCGCGCCGCCGACTCGAGCGTCGCGAGCGCCGGCTCCGCATGCTCTCCAGCGGCGGCGAACGCGCGCGCGTTGTCGATGCGCCAAACGAACTCGATCGGCTCGCTTGCTTTGCTCCCTTTTGCGCCCGCGGCAAAGCGGACGGTAGCGCGCGCGAGCCCAGGCGCGCCGGCCTTGGATTCGACGACGCTTGGCGTACCGATGAATTGAGCCAGGGGCGCACGCACGCTCGGCAGCGTGAGCAGGCGCAGGAAACCGTGGCCCGCCCGCTCGAGCGCCGCGGGCTCCGCGACCGCGCCGGAGACGAAGCCTGCCAGGCTCGGCCCGGCGAGCAAGCCGTACGCGGTGTGCGAGCCGCGACCCAGCTCCCAATCGGCGAAGGTGCCGCGCACGAGTTTGGCGTCGCTCGCCGTAAGCCGATCTCCGAGGACGCGCACCCATTCGTCGCCCGCGGTGTCTCGGGCGTTCTGTGCGGCGTGCACGTCGCGGTTGACACCGAGCGCAAAGAGCGTGCTGTCCGGTAGCTCGAGGAGCGCGTGCGCGTCACTGCCGGTCAACGATTCGGCGAGCTCCTTGCTGGCCCCGGTCGGATCGGGCGTCACGCTCAAGCGGAGCGCGCAGTAGGCACTCGTAGCGGTCAACGCCAACTCGACGCGCGTCGCACTGTCGAGCATCGCGAAAAAGCTCTCGAAAACCGCGTCCGCACCGAGCAGCACCGCACTTGGGTCGGCAAAATCCGCGCTGCGGTCGGCGTGCGCTTTGCGCTCGACCTGTGCGTCTCGTTCTAGCGTTCCGCGGTATTCACCCCAGCGTGCCCGCAGCGCCGGCACGAGCAGCTCGTGCAGCGCCTTTTGCTCGACGAGCAACGACGCGTCGGCTTGCGGCGCTGGATGCTTCGACAGCGTACGCGCAACGAACGGCCCCGCGGCGATCACGATTTCCCGGTTGGCGCCGGCCAGCAAATAGCTATCGAGAACCGCGAGCGTGGCTCCGCTCGCCGTCGCTTGTGTTGCGAGTAGCAAGAACGTGATGCCGCTGGCTGCATCCCGTTCGGCGCGAAACGGCGGTTTGCCGCCGGTCGTTAGACTTGCCACGAGTTCGCGACCGTCGAGCGCGTGCAGAGCGAGAAGGCCGCTCGGCTTGCCATCAGCGAGCAAGAGCGCACCGCGCATCGGCACGTCCTGGTCGAGCGAGCCTGCGCCGAGCGCGGGCAGGCCGAACAACGTGCTCGCCAACAAGGGAAAGCTCGCGGGTAGCAACTCGGACGCGGGCGCCCCGAGCTCTCGCAGCGAGCGCCAGGTGCTCTCTGGATGAGCCAGTGCCAATTCAGCGATCAGCCCTGCCGGCGCTGGAACGTCAGACCGCGGCGGCGAGAGCTCGGGCGCCGCTCGCTTGCGCGCGCAGCCGAGCAAAAGAAGCGACGCCACGGCGAGCAAATGCGCCGCGCGGCGGCTGTGAGGCCATGAATCTGACCGCATCCCGCTCAGAACGGAATGTCGTCGTCACTACCACCGCCCCCGTAGTCCGCGTCATCGTAGCCGCCCGAAGGCGCTCCGCCGCCGCCCGCTCCGCCGCCGCCCGCTCCACCGCCACCCGCGCTGCCGCCGCCTTCATCCGCGTAGTCATCGCCGCCACCGCCACCGCCACCGCGCCCGCCGCGACCACCACCGCCGCCGCTGCCGGACAAGATGATGTTGCTCGCGACGACTTCCGTGCGGTAACGCTTGTTGCCGTCACGATCGTCGTAGTTCGAGGTGCGTAGCCCGCCCTCGACGAAGATGCGTGAGCCTTTGGTGAGGAACTTGCCGAGCGCCTCGGCTCGCTTGCCCCAGACCACCACGTTGTGCCACTCAGTGCGCTCCTGGCGCACCTTGTTGCGATCGAGATACGTTTCGGACGTCGCGAGTCGCAACTTCAACACCGCTTGCCCGCCGCTCGTCATCTTGAGCTCCGGATCGGCCCCGAGATTTCCGAGCAACATGACGCGATTCAGACCTTCTGCCATTGGGGGCGCTCCTCAGCGGAAAAACGAAACTCTTGCCTCGCATCTGAGCGCGCGGCGACCAGGAGTCAAGCCGCGCTCGGTAATATTCTGACCCGCCTGTGGTGCCCTGCGCCGCACGGACCACGCATGATTGCTTGCGTTTGTGATGCTGCTGGCGCTCAGCTTGCGCTGGCCGCCTCGGTGCTCGCGCTGTGCGGTTCGAGCTCGTGGAGCATCGCCAATAACTCGCCGCGAATTTCGAGCAAGGTGCTGCGAAGAGTCGTTGCAGGTGCCGGCTCCGGGGCCTTGACAGCTTGCTCGGCCTCTGGCTCGGCGCCACCTTCACGCAAGCGCTTGCGCGCGCCGGCGATGGTGAAACCGTGCGTGTACAGTAGATCCTTGACCTTGATCAGTTTGTCGACGTCGCGACGCGAATAAATGCGCTGCCCTTTGCGCGACTTCTGCGGCCGGATAGAACGAAACTCGCTCTCCCAGTAGCGCAGCACGTGCGGTTCCACGCCGACGATCTGCGACACCTCGCCGATGCGGTAATACAGTTTGACGGGCAGTGCGTCGTCGATGCTCACGGCCTAGTCCTTGGCTTGATCCTCGGCCGGGCTCGCGCCGGCCTTGTCTTCGTTCAGCTCTTGCTTGAGCAACTGGCTCGCCTTGAAGTTGAGCACCCGGCGTTCGGTGATCGTGATCGGCTCGCCGGTCTGCGGATTGCGACCTTGGCGCTGGCGCTTGTCACGCAACACGAAATTCCCAAACCCCGAGATCTTGATCTTCTCCCCGCGCCCGAGCGTCTCTTTCATGGTCTCGAACACGAGATCCACCAGATCAGCAGACTCCTTCTTCGAGAAGCCACCCAGGCGGGTGTACACGGCTTGAACGATTTCGGCCTTGGTCATCAAGCGGAGCGCGAGCTCGACGGGCGAGCCACGGCTTACGCCATACTACCTTCGCACTTCGAGAAGTCCATACGGAAGGTCAGGCGGCACGAACGAACGGCGGAATCTCGGCCGACGCGTCGGGCGGAGCACTCGCCCGGGCATGCTCCACTCGGCCGAATTGCTCCTGCAAAACCAAGGTCGCCACGTACGCGTAGCCGGCCATGAACAGCGCCGCGAAGGGCGTCGCAAAATAGTGCCCCGTCTGGATCGAAGCGGCCACGCTGGCTGCGCAGATCGCTGCCAGGGCCATCTCGGCGAACGGAAGCTTGGCACCTTGGCGATAGCGCCCGAGCTGCTCGCCGCGCTTGGGCGTTCTCACGAACTCACCCGCCATCGAGCGCAGACCGTCGAACACGGCCGAGGTCAGGTGCGGCGCGAGCCCCGCGCCCAGCGCGATCAGCGCCGGTAGCCGCTTGATGGCACCCCACGCGGAGCGGCCCTGAGCGGACTCCGCCGTCGCGTAGAACGTCGCGAGCGAACCGGTCGCGCCGATGCAGAGCGGCAAGTCGATCAAGAGCAGCGTGCGCACGTCGCTCGCCGGCATCATCACCAACGCGGGCAAGAGCAGCAAGCTCAAGAGCACGGTCATCGGATAGGCGAAATGCGGCAGCATGTGGAAGCACGCCTCGATACGCTGACCGAGCGTGAGCTCCGACTTCAGCACGCGCACGAGCAACTTGCGCGCGGTCTGCACGGTGCCCTTGGCCCAACGGTGTTGCTGGGCGCGAAACGCGGACATGTCCTCGGGCAGCTCCGCCGGTGTGATCACGTCGCCGCGGTAAATGAAGCGCCAACCCGCGAGCTGAGCGCGGTACGACAAGTCCAGATCTTCCGTCAGCGTATCGTGTTCCCAACCACCGGCGTCGACGATCGCCTGGCGCCGCCAGATGCCGCCGGTGCCCGAAAAGTTGAACATGCAGCCCGCGCCGAAACGAGCGCGGTTTTCGACCATGTGGTGACCGTCGAGCATCAGCGCTTGGATGCTCGTGAACAAGCTGTGATCGCGGTTCAGGTGCCCCCAGCGCGTTTGCACCATACCGATGCGTGAGTCCTGAAAGTGCCCCACGATGTCGCGCAAGAAACGCGGCTGGGGAATGAAGTCCGCGTCGAAGACGGCGATCAGCTCGCCCTTGGCGCGCTTGAGCCCAAAATCGAGAGCGCCCGCTTTGTAGCCGTGGCGATCACTGCGCCGCACGTATACCGCGTCGATCCCGCGCGCGCGCAGGCGGTCCACCGCGTGGCGCGCAATGCGCTCGGTCTCGTCCGTCGAGTCGTCGAGCACCTGCAGCTCGAGACGATCGCGCGGGTAGTCGAGCGTGCCGGCGGCTTCGAGCAGTCGATTGACGACCGTTGCTTCGTTATAAATTGGCAGTTGAACGGTGACGCGCGGCAGCTCTGCATCAGCGAGCTCTGGTGCTCGCTGCGCGCGCTCGAGGCGGCGACCGTGTCGCCAGCAGTGGTAAACGAGCGAAGCGCGATGCGCGCCGTATGTGCAGAGGATGAGGAGGGTGCCGCAGTAGAGGACGAGCAAGAGGATCTGCATTGCTTCGTCCCATCGAGTAACATCCGCGGAAAATCAGATTGTCATCGAAATGTAATACATTGCACGATGATGTAGGACACAGTAAACCTGCCTCATTTTCAGAGGTTAGCGACTGAGGGTTCGGACCGAGCACGCTGCGCTGCGACAGGCAGCGAGCGAGGCTCTCAGAAGCCGATGTCTTCTTTTTTGGGCGCCGCGGGCTTTTCGGAGGGCTTTGCCGGGGGGCGCGCGACGCCGTGCTTGGCCGGAAGCGCGGGGGGCACCACGGCAGCGTGCTTTGGGGGCGCAGGCGTTGTAGGCACAGCCGGAGGTTCAGCCATCTGGATCGGATTCACGGGCGGCGGCGCGACGGGCTTGGCCACGAGCGCGACCGGAACGGCGCTCGGCAGTGCGACGCCGGGCGTCTCGTCGGGCTTGCTCGCCACCTTCTTGAGGACGATCGCGCCGCCGATGCTGAGGACAACGACCGCGGCAAGCACGGACGCGACGATCGCGCCTTTGCTCGTGCCGGCCGACGGATTGGGCGTTTGAGTCGTCGGCGCGCCCGTTGCAGACGGCATATTGAGTGTCACGACGCTCGAACGCTCAGGCCCTGGCGTCGACATGCGCGGCGGATTCGAGCCCGAGGCGACCGGGTGCGGGCCGGTACCACCCGACGAATACATGGGCATGTCCGCCGACATGTACGCGCCACGCACCGAGAGGCCGCAAACGGCCGCTAGGGACTCGCCGAGCTCGGCGGCGTTGCTGAAGCGCCCCTGCGGATCGCGATTGAGCGCCCGCACGAGCCAGGCGTCGAAGCCGGGCGGAACGTCCGGCGCGATCTGCGAAGGCACCGGGATCGGCGAGGTACAGAGCTTGACCAACAGATCACCGACGGCTTCCCCTTCGAACGGGAGCGCGCCCACGATGCAGCGGTAAGCAATCACCGCCGCTGACCACAGATCCGAACGGTAGTCGACGGTGCGCAGGCCGCGCGCCTGCTCCGGACTCATGTAGTAGGGCGTGCCCAGAACCGAGCCCGTTCGCGTCGACGACGAAGCCCCCATCGATGAATCGGTGAATTTGGCGATGCCGAAATCCACGACTTTGGCGATGTCGGCACCGTCCTCGTCGTCCCACACCAAGAACACGTTTTCCGGCTTGAGATCGCGATGCACGATGCCCGCGGCGTGCGCCTTGGTCAGAGCGCGGCACACCTGCAGCATGATCTGCGCTGTTTCCTTGGGCGGCATTCGCCCCACGCGATCGAGCCGCTTGTCGAGTGGCTCGCCTTGCAAGAACTCCATCACGATGAACGGCCGGCGATCGTCGGTGACGCCGTGGTCGTACACCTCGACCACGTGCTTGCTGCGCAGCTTCGCCGCGGCGCGCGCCTCGTTCTCGAAGCGGCTCACGGCCTCTGGACTCTCGGCGTATTCGGCGTCGATGAACTTCACCGCGACGCGCGTGCCGAGCGTGGTGTGCGTACCCTCCCAAACGGCACCCATCCCGCCACGGCCCAACAAACGGGTAAGCCGGTATTTCCCCGCAACGAGCACCTGCGGGACAGCGAGATCGGGTTCTGCCACCTAGCCGCAGAGACTAGCGGTATTCGCCGATAGACGCCAGGCCTCCGAGCCGAGAGGCTCGCTTTCGCGCTCTCCTGGCCATTTGGCCGAGTCGATGTCCACTCTGCTGGATACTCGAGGCTTGGAGTCGCTCTCGCCACACTGAAAAAACCACCCGGCGCAGCGAGGCGCGACTAAGACGCGAAGGCATGACTGCCCTGTTCAGCGCGGGCTCTGTCGACGTCTTGTATATCGTCGATCTGAGCAGCTACGTGCTGCGCGCGTACCACGCGATCGCACCGCTCACGAGCCCGTCGGGGGAACCGACGCACGCGGTTCACGGCACCGTCAACATGCTCGAGCGCCTGGTGCGCCAATGCAAACCCGCGCTGTTCTCGATCGCGATGGACTCGGGCCGTCAGACTTTCAGGAAGGAAATCTACGACGCCTACAAGGCGAACCGCCCGCCCGCCCCGATGGATCTGAGGCAGCAAATGGCCCGCTGCGAGCAACTCGTGCGCGCCTTCAATATTCCGATCTTCAAGCAAGACGGCGTGGAAGCGGACGACCTGATCGCCAGCGCCGTCAAGGCGGCCACCGAGCGCGAGTTGCGCGTAGTGATCGTGGCCGCCGACAAGGACCTGATGCAGCTCGTGAGCGAGCGCGTCATTCAGTGGGACACCATGCGCGACCGCGTGTTCGGGCCGACCGAGGTCGAGGAGCGCTTCGGCGTGCGCGTCGACCAGCTACGCGATCTGCTCGCGCTGATGGGCGACAGCTCCGACAACATACCGGGTGTACCGGGCGTAGGGCCCAAGACCGCGCAAGAGTTGCTGGTGGCGCACGGCTCGCTCGAGGGCATCTATCGCGATCTCGAACAGATCAAGAAGAAGGGCCTGCGCGACAAGCTCGCAGAACATCGAGAGCAGGCCTTTTTGAGCCAACGCCTGGTCACGCTGAAGGACGATTGTCCGATCACGCTCGACGCCGAGCACCTGCGCTACGGCGGCCGGAACGTGCCCGAGCTCCGCAAGCTGTACGCCGAGCTCGGCTTTCAGCGCCAGCTGCAGGCCCTTGCCAGCGAGCCCGTCGAGGGCGCAGCCGCCACCACAGGGATCCCCGAGCCGGCGGCCCGCGCCGCGCTCGGTCCGATCGCCGCTCCCCAAGTGCGCGTGCTCAACGACGCCGCGGAGCTCACGGAACTCGCCAACGAGGCGCGCCGCGCGGGGCGCTTCGGGCTCGCGGTCGAAACCAGCGACGGCTCGTCGTTGCGCGGCGGGCTGGTCGGAGTCGCGCTCGCCGTCGAGCGTGGCGCGGCGGTATATCTACCGCTCGGACATCGCTACATGGGAGCGCCGAAGCAGCTCCCTCTGGAACAAGTGAAGAACGCGCTCGGTCCGTTGCTCGCGGATCCAAAGGTGTGCAAATTCGCGCTCGATCTGAAGCGC
>DASYCR010000010.1:0-3417 GCA_036500095.1 Polyangiaceae bacterium | reverse complement strand
TCGACCGTGATGCCCGGATAGTTGCCGATGCGCGCGTTCTCGCCGGTCAAGCGGTTGAAGAGCGTGGTCTTGCCCGTGTTCGGGTTGCCGAGCAAGAGCACGAGCGGCGTCGAGTTCGGGCGCGCGGCGTCGTCCGGCGCGCCGCGCGGAGTGCGTTCGGCGGAAGTGGGCGTGGTCACGAGCCGCTGTGGGAAAGGCCGGCGCTCGCGACCGCCTGGGCGGGCGCCGCAGCGCCTTCGTCCACGGGGCGCGCATCGGTTGCGCTGAGCACGTGGACCCCGCGTGCCTCGCTGCGGCGAATCGACAAACTCGAGCCGCGTACCAGGAGTTCCAGCGGATCGCCGAGCGGGGCGACGCTGACCAGTTCGACGCGCGTGCCCGGCACGAGCCCGAGCTCCATCAACCGGCGCCGAAACGAGCCCTCACCCGACACGCCGGCCACGGTGACGAGTTGTCCGATCGGCAGGTCAGCGAGGTTCATGGGCAGGAGGTTACCGGGCAGCCTAGCGTACTGAAAACGATTTTCAAATTCAGTTAGAGCATAGCGAGGTTTTGCCCGGAAAACGCGCTGTTTGCTCAACAAACGGCCGAAGCGTTGGTTGACTTCAGCCCGCGGGGCTCGGGCGGGCCGCGAGCCGTTCGCGAGCGCCGCGCACACTCTCGCCGAGCACGCGGTTGTCGATGCTGCGCGGCAGCACGCGCAGGATCGCGGTCAGCGAGTCGAGCATTTCACGCGCGCTCGCGAAGCGGTTCGATGGCTCGCGCTCGAGCGCGCGATGCACGACCGTGCTGACCGACAGCGGCAAATTCGAGCGGCGCATGCTGAGCAGGGGCACGCGACCTTCGCGGATGCTGAGCACGACGTCCGCGTCGCTCGCCGAATCGAACAAGCGCTCGCCGGAGAGCGCTTCCCACAATACGATGCCGAGACTGAATAGATCCGTCTTCATGGTGGGCGCGTGACCGCCCAGGAGCTCGGGGGCCAGATACGAGAGCTTGCCCTTGACGATGTTGGGCCGCGTCATTCGCCCGCGATCCATGGCGCGCGCGAGGCCGAAGTCGGCGAGCTTCACGATGCCGCTGTCGGAGAGCAAGATGTTGGCGGGCGTGACGTCGCGGTGCAGCACCGGTGAGTGGCTGCCCTGCAAGTCCCGGTAGCCATGCGCTCCCTCGAGCGCGCGCAGCACCTCGATGCCAATCGCGATCACGACCTCCCAGGGCGTCTCGTCCTTGGCCTCGCGGAAGCTCTGCAGGTAGCGGCCGAGATGGATGCCCTCGATGAGCTCGGTGACCAAATAGTGGACGCCCTGCTCGTCCACACCGAAGTCGTGCACCTGCACGATGTTCGGATGTTGCAAGAGCGCGCCCACGCGCGCCTCCTCCACGAACATTTCGGTCACCTCGTCGAAGCCGCGCACGGACGGTTCGATGCGCTTGACGGCGACCGGCCGTGAAAAGCCGTCGGCTCCCAGCGTGCGCGCGCGCCACACGACCGCCATGCCTCCCTGCCCGAGCTTCTCGATCAGCTCGTACTTGCCTGCCAGAACGCGTCCGGGTTGGTCGTCCATGTACGTCAGTGCCTGACTTTCCGGCTCATGGCACGCGGCCTTCGGGCAGGTCGCGAGCGTCGCGGGGCGCAGCGACGTGGAACACACAAACAAAAACCTGCGCGGCGCTTCCAGTTGCCACGATCGCAGCCAGTTTGTCCGTCGAGATGTGATGAATGGTCAGCTTCGGGCCTCGCCGTACACAAAAACCCGACGTTTGACGGCGCCTGGTATGCTCCTGTATCGAAATGGATCACGAGCAGCCTTCATAACTTGCTTGGAGCATGTCGAGCAGCAAGAAAAATTGGGTACGGACTTTGGTCATCCGCGTCGTGCGCCCGGACGACCACGACTTTCTGCGCGAGATGCTGTTCGAGGCGGCCTATTGGCGGAAGAACAAGCCCCGACCCTCGCTCGAGGAGGGGCTCGCTCGGCCGGATCTCGTCCACATGTTCGCAGGCTGGGGTCGGCCAGGCGATCTGGCGATGGTCGCGACCGACGGGCTCGGGGAGCGGATCGGCGCCGCCTGGCTGCGCTTGTGGACGGAAACGGAGCACGCGCACGCGTTCATCGACACGGAAACGCCCGAGCTCGGTCTTGGCGTTCGTCGGGAGTTTCGCCGGCATGGCGTGGGGACCGCGCTCTTGCTCGCCATCTTGTCGCGGGCGCGCGAGCAGGGCGTGCCGCGCGTGAGTTTGAGCGTCGAAATCGAGAACGTGGCTCGTTTGCTGTACGAGCGCTTCGGTTTTCACATGCACTCCGTGCAAAACGCCGTGGCGACCATGCTGATCGATTTGGAAGAGCGAGCCCCCGAGACCGAGCCTTCACCCGGCACGCGGCCAAAGGTTTAGGCAGGCGGCGTGTCAGGCAAGTCGATTGGTGGTTTGTTCGCCTTTTGCGGCGTGCTCGCGGCCTGCCATCGCGCTGAACCGCCGGGTGCCGTCCGTCCCATCGGCTACCCGAACGGCGAGAGCAGCGTAGGTGCGGCCGCCGCTCCGCCGTCGAAGTCGCCCGCGAATTCAACGCCGCTCGCGAGCGCGTCGGCAGTCGAGCCGAGCGTGGCCGAGCCGGCGCCGTCGGCAAGCGCGCCGTCGGCAGTTCGCGACGAGGCCGCCGATCCGCCGCTGCTCGACGACCAAGGCCAGCCCTTGCCTCAGACGGACGAGCGCCCTTCGATCCACACGCCGCGCTTCGAGCGCCGCATGCGCGCTCTGGCCGACGCCATTCAGAGCGGTGAAGCCCAGGGCGCACGCGCGTCGTTTTTCCCGCTCGTCGCCTACCAAGCCGTAAAAGACGTGGCCAAACCAGAGCGAGACTACCGCTTTCGGTTGCTCGCGCATTTTGAGCGCGACGTGAAGGAGTACCGCAAGGAACTCGGTCGAGACGCGGCGGGCGCGACGTTCCTCGGCGTCGACGTGCCCGAAGCAGCCGCGAAATGGATGGCTCCCGGCTCGGAGGGTAACCGTCTTGGCTATTTCCGGGTGCTGCGCTCGACACTACGCTTCAAGCTGGTGGACGGATCGCAGCGACGCCTCGAGCTCACGTCGCTCATCTCGTGGCGCGGCGAGTGGTACGTCGTGCACCTGCACGGATTCGAGTAAAACCCGCAATTTTGCCACGCTCCGCTCAGTTTTTCAATTCCGATCTCAGTGCAGCGTCGCAGCGTCGCCGCGTCGCCGCCTGCGCGGCAGCGCCCGCGGCATGGCCGGCCTATCGTGGCCGGCTTATCGTGGCCGGCCTTGCGAGCCGCGCGCTTGTGAGCGCCTTTGCCCCGCTGTCACGTCCCGATTCGCGACGAGTGGACACTCCGAGCCGTAAACGCCAAGATGATAAGAGCGACATAAAACGACATATGAGACATATGACAAAG
>DASYCR010000009.1:0-5211 GCA_036500095.1 Polyangiaceae bacterium | reverse complement strand
CGAGCGACACCCCGACGGCCGTGGCGCCGCCCACGGCGAACGCGAAAACAAACGGCCCCCAACTCGCTGCGCTGCTTTTCGCGATGCGTGCGCCGCGGAAAACCCAGCGCGCGGTACTCGCGCTCGAGAGGGCGGCGAGCGCGCCATAGGCAAGCGGGCGCGCCCAGCGCGGCGAACCCTCGCGAGCGTCGAGTGCGCGACCGAGCAGGCGCCACTCGATGCTCGTGAGCGCCCAAGCGAGCACGCCTAGCAACGCTCCCACGGCCGAGTACAAAGCGAACGCGGCGGCGAAGTGACGCGCGATCGAGAAATACGCAAAGCCCGTGCGCGCGAGTGAATCTGCCAGGACCAGCGTCCAGCCGCTGAGCGCGCCAGCACAAATCAGGATCGCCGGGGCGCTCAGGGCGAGTGATGCATCGTCACGCTTGGACAAGCTCGGCAAGTTTCTCGAACAAACGATCGATTCGAAGGGCGAGACGGCCGCATGATATTCAGCGGTCCGTCCATTGTCACGGCGCGAGAATCGCACTACGGGATTCTGGTGCCCGCGCTGAACGAGCGACCCGTCCCCAGCCACCCGCCCGCCAAACCCGGCCTGGTGGGGCGCGCGTCGCAGAAACAGCTCGCGATGTACGTGCTGTTCGGCACGCTCAGCATGCTGTTCGGAGCCAGCATCGTCGGCTACCTGATCACGCGCGCCCAAAACGTCGTTTGGAAGACGTCGTCGATGCCGTCGTTACCGCTCGGCCTGTGGGGCAGCACCGCCCTGATCGCCTTGCTCAGCGCGGCTATGCATCGCGCCCTCGCCGAGGTCCGACAAAATCACTTCGAAGCCTTGCAACGCGCGCTCGGGCTCGCGCTCTTGCTCGCCGCAGCGTTCGTGCTGGGGCAAAGCTTGAACTGGCGCAGCATGTACGCGGGCAATCGGCTCGCCGAAGAACGCACGCTCTACGCATTCACCTTCTATATGCTCACGGGCCTGCACGCGGCACACGTGGTCGGCGGATTCGTGCCGCTCTCGATCGTACTCGGCAAGGCGCGGCGCCGTGAGTACACGAGCTCGAGCTACGAGGGCATCAAGCTGTGTGCCCAATATTGGGATTACCTCGGGCTCGTGTGGGCGGTCCTCTTGGGCGTGCTCTATCTCAAGACGTGACGCGCCATGACCAGTGACGACCAAGACGGCCCCGCGCGCACGTTTTACTGGGATTTCTTCGGTCCACACGCGGAAGGCACCGCCGCACACTTTCACAAACACTTGCTCGAGTTTCTCGAACGCAATGGCTGCGCGCCTATGCCGACGGGCGTGCAGGTGGTCGCCGCCGCACACCACGCCGTGTTTTGCTCACCGCCCGCGGCGTTGGCGAGCGCAATCGAACGAAGCTTGCGGCCGCGACGCTCGCTCGCTTCTTGAGCTCACGGGCAAAGTCGTTCGCACTGCCAGAGGTCGCCTTGCCTCGTGTAAGAGAAGCGGTCGTGTAGTCGAGCGTTTTGTCCCAACCAAAATTCGATGCGCCGCGGCGTGAAGAGATACACGCCCCAGTGCTTCGGGCGTGGCACGGGTTGACCCGAAAAACCGAGCTCGAGCTCGGCGAAGCGTCGTTCGAGTTCGCCGCGCGACGCGACCACTTGGCTTTGCGCCGAAGCCCACGCTCCTAGTTGGCTCTCGCGCGGGCGGGCTGCGAAATAGCGATCGGAACGCTGATCGGAAGCTTGCACGACTTCCCCCTCCAAGCGCACCTGGCGGTTCAGCGCGGGCCAAAAGAACACTAACGCGGCGAACGGATTGTGCGTGAGTTCCGTGCCCTTTTTGCTCTCGTAGTTGCTGACGAAGAGCAGCTTGCCCTCCTCGATGCCCTTGTAGAGGACGATGCGGGCCGACGGAACGCCGTCACGCGTCGCGGTTGCGAGTGTCATCGCGTCCGCAGCCGGTACTTGAGCGTCGAGGGCCTCTGTGTACCAATCCTGAAAGGCCCGCAACGGATCGCTGCCGAGCGACTCCAGCACCGGGTTACCAGCGACCACGCACACCGACCGCGTAGGCTTGCGCGCGCTCGTCTTTGCTGGGCGTGCCGGACAAGAACAGGTACGTGGACGCCCCGAGCCCGACGACGCCCACGGCAAAGCCGACCGTGCTCACGACGCCGAGCGTTTTACCCGAGTGCGCGGCGTCGAGCCCCTTCTGCGAGCAAAGCTTACCGCTGCACTCCGCGTCGACCGTCGATTTGTGGCTGAGGACGAGGGCGCCCGCCACCGCGCCCGTCACGACGCCCGCGACGCCCACGCCGCCGAACACGTACGCGAGTCCGGAAACGTGTTTGGGTTGCGCCGCAGAAGCCACCGCTGGACCATGCGAGCTCTCGGCCAAAGGAGCACCGGGTGAGACGTCCAATGCGGTGACCTGACCCTCGGCGAGCGTCGTGCGAAACTCCTTGGGAGTGGTCCCGTTGGCCTCGACCACGATCACATGCTCGCCAGGATCGACGGGCAGCGGCGTATTCAAGCTGGCGCTGCCGAGCAACACGCCGTCACGTCGAACGGCGGCGTCCGCGACGCCGTTCGCTGAGAGGCGCACCGTGAGCTTCGGCACGCGGCTCTCGAGCGCGCGCCCCCGTTGCTCGGCGATCGCGCGTCGGCTGTCCTCCGCCGGCAAACGCTGCACGACCTCCTGAAAGAGCGTCCAGGCCGTGGCGAGCTTGCCGAGCTTCTCTTGACAGTCGGCGATGTTGAATACGGTGCCTACGGCTGGGTCGAGGCGATTGCTCTCCTGAAACTTGGCGCATGCCGTCGCGTAGTCACGGTGATCGGCGGCCTCGCGCCCCTGATGAAATAGGGTCTCGGCGGCGGCTGGATCGCGCGCGTCTTGGGCGAAGGCCGCGGAAGCCATGAGGCTCGCGGCAACGAACGATGCGACCGCAACGAAACGCGACACGGCGTCAGACGCTAGCATACCCACGGGCTCACCGATCAGTAACGGCGGTCGAACGGATTCTGTTCACCGCTCGGAGGTGGTGGTTTTTTCTCGACCGAGATCGGCTGTTTCGCGCTCGGGTGCGCGGACGGCGCGCGCGGCGCGAGCGGGTGCACGAGGTGTGCGACTTCTGGGGGCGCGGACGACGAGAGCGGAATCACCGTGGGGGGCGGCGCGACGTTGGTCTCAGCCGGAACATGTGCGACGGTCGCCGGCGGCGGAGCGAGGGGCGCGGTCGTTGCTGTTTCTTGCGCCAGCGCCGAGACCTTGGGCGGCGTCATGGCGGGTTCTCGCATCCGCACCGCTGCGATCGCTGCAACCAAAGCCAGGGCCACGCCACCGCCAATGAGCCAACCGCGTGCGCGTGGCGGCCGTGACTCTCGCACGGGCTGAATGACGGCGCTGCCGGTGGTCACGGAATCGCCTCGCCGGCCTTCCATGGCGGTGATCGCCGGAGTAAAGCCGGGTGGTGCTACGAGCGTAGCGCCATGGACTTCGTCCGGTGTCGATAGTCGAGCTGAGGACGCGCTCGGCAGGGTTCCCCACCCCAACGCCGCAGACGCCCCGAGCGATTGAGTGGCGGCGTCGCGCAGGGCGAGCTGCATGGCAGAAGCGTTGTCGAAACGAGCTCCTTTTTGGAACTCGAGCGCTCGGTCGACGACGTCGGCGATCGGCGTGGAGACGTAGCTGGCGATGTTGCGCAAGCGCGGCGCCGGACAGGTTGCAGACAGCACGAGCTGCTCTTGGATCGTCTCGGCTTCATGCACGAAACGCCCCGTGAGCAGCGTAAATAGGGTGGCGCCCACGGCCCAGATATCGGTACGCCCGTCGACCTCTTGCCAGCGCCCGAGCGCTTGCTCCGGCGACATGAACGCCGGTGTGCCGAGCACGGAGCCCGCTCGCGTGCCCGCCGCGCTCTGCGCCGAGATCTCACGCAGCCGAGCAATACCGAAATCCAAGACCTTGAGGCGACCGTCACTGGTCAGAAACAGGTTCTCCGGTTTCAAGTCGCGGTGCACGATCCCTCGCTCGTGCGCGGCAACGAGCACGGACAGCACCTGATCCATCCAGGGCAACAAGCGGTCGACGTGCAAGCCCTCCGGTTCAGCCGCGAGCAGCGCGTCCAGCGTTTGTCCGAGCAAGAGCTCCATGACCAAGAACGGAGCGCCGTCCTCGCTGATATCGTCGTCGAGCACGGTGACGGTACCCGGGTGTCCGACGGCGTTGGCGACGTACCCTTCACGGAGAAAGCGCGCCGTAACTTCTTTGTCGAGCGCGACCTCCGGGTGCAGCATCTTGATCGCCACGCGGGCTTGGTTGCGGTGGGTCGCTGCATAGACGCTCGCCATGCCGCCGATGCCGATCACGGCGTCAAGGCGCCACTTGCCCTTGAGCACGGCTCCAATGCGCGCAGTTGCGCGCTCCGCTACGTCGTCTCGGAGCACCATGGAATTCTCATCAAGAACTTACGAGCCTTTATGCTCTTACGCACGATCAGCGCATTGTCGTCCCAATTTTTTGAAAGAAAACGGCCCGCCGGTACACGACACAACCTACCAACGAAACCCATCAGACCCTGAAAAGCCGCGCGAATGCAAAAAAGCGCGTTGTATCCAGGCGTGCATGCGCTCACGAAAAATAGCGGGAAGAAATGCGGCCACGCCCCGTACTCTGACTATCATCTGCTCCCCCTGGAGGGTTTTCCCCAATGTATGACAAATCGATAAGACGTTCCGCTGTGACGGTTGCTGTTGCGCTCGGCTTGGCTGGCGCTTTTTTTGCTGGCGCCGCGCTCGCCTCGGATCCCTTGCTCGATCAAGCCAATGACTCGATCATCAAGGCGATCGCGCAACTCCAAGCCGCGCAAAACGCGAACGGCCCTGCCAAGGACCCGTTTGGCGGCCATCGCGAGAAGGCTATTCAAGAGCTCAAAGATGCGCAGGCGCAGATCGTGAAAGCCAAGGAATTTGCCAACGCGCCACCGAAGCCGCCGCACACGCCCAAGCCGAAGGGCTGATCGGCGCCGGCAATTCGTGTAGATTGATAGGGCTTGCGATCGTCTCGTAAAATTCGGCGCGCTTCGGTTCTTGCCCCAACGCTCGGGGTGGCGCTCTCGCTCGGCAGCGCCACCCTGTTCAGCGGTTGCTTCGTATCCTTCGACGGATACCAGCTGGCGGCCGACCGTGACGCCGGCGTGACCAGCGGTGGCTCCGCACCCGTCGGAGGGGCGAGCGGAATGT
>DASYCR010000008.1:0-2099 GCA_036500095.1 Polyangiaceae bacterium | reverse complement strand
AAACGTTGCCGAAGCACTCGCCAGGGTTATTTTCTGGTCCGTAGACGGCGCGGGCTTGTGGCACGCCGCCGCTCCGCTGAGCGCACAGAAGCAGCTGAAGAACCGCCAAACCAAGAGCTTTTGCGCGCGCACGAGAGCGCGACTATGCCACGTTTCGGCGGCTCGAAAGCGGTCCTGCCGCACGTGATGCTACGTCGCACGGCGCAACAAATTCCTCGCACGCGTGAGTTTTCTCGTCGCGTGAAGCCGTTACGCGCTGACTGAAAGCCGAGCGCATTTCACACGTATCTTGCTTGCCTTCACGGGCAATCCGGGTTCAATAGTCAGCGGTGGATTCGCGCAAGACCTATTTCTCGCGCCGCACGGCCCTCAAGACCATCATCGTCGGCGCGGTGGCTGGCCCGGCCTTCGGCTGCAAGCATCAAGAGCGCGCGCCTCGCGTCGAAAAGCCCGCGCCATCGGGTTGCCCTCACGCGCAGGTCGGCGGAGAGGACTTCACGCAAGGCCACTCCAAGCGCGACGGCTTCGCCTTCCCGAAGACGGAAGCCCAGGAATCGTGCGAGATAGCCATCATCGGCGGTGGGCCGAGCGGCTTGTGCGCCGCGCATTTCCTGCAAGATCGCGAGATCGTGCTGCTCGAGAAAGAGACGCACCTCGGCGGCAACTGCACGAGCGACAGCTGGCACGACGTCGCCTTCTCGACCGGCGCCGCGTTCTACAGCGAAGGCGATCACGAGCTCGTGGATCTGATGCGCGAGGTGGGTGCGCCCGGCATGCCGATCGAGGGCGGGGATTCGCTGATCGTGCGCGGCGAGCCGTTCTTCGATTTCTTCGGCGACGGCGCGGCGCGCTTGCCGTTTCCAGAGCGCGTGCGCGACGACTTCAAACGCTCGGCGGACGCGATGGCTGTCTTCCACGAGCGTCACACCGCGCGCGACCTCGACGGCCGTCTGTTCTCCGATCTACTCAGCAGCTACGCGCCGGAGTTGATGCAATTTTGGGATCGCTTCGGCTCTTCCAATTGGGGCGCGGAGGCGCGCCACACCTCGGCGCGTTTGGGCGTGCAGGCCTACGGCTGGTTGCGCGGGGACGAGAAACGCCTCAGCTACCCCGGTGGTCTCGGCGTCGGCGCGCGCGCTCTCACCAGCGCGCTGACGAGCAAGCTGCCCGGACGTCTGCGCAGCGGCACGTTCGTTCACCACGTCGAAAACGACCCCGGCAAGCGCGGCGTACTCGTGCATTCGCTGCGCGACGGCGAGCCGCACACTCTGCGCGCAAACGCCGTGATCATGGCGCTCCCAAAGTTCTTCGCCTCGCGCATCGTACAAGATCTCGGCGACGAACAACGCGCGGCCATGAGAGAGTACCGCTACGCCCCGTACCCCGTATTCAACGTATGTCTCGCCGGCCGCGGCCCCGAGCCCGCCTACGACAATTGGTTCTTGGACGCGCCCTTCGCGGACTTCATCCCGGCTGATTGGGTATTGTACGCCGGTCGCGGTCCGGCTGATCGCAAGACGGCGCTCACCGTCTATCATCCCCTACCCGAGACGCGCCGCGCCGAACTGCTCGACGACGCGCAGCTCGTGCAAATGGCAGACGAGGTCGTCGCCCACCTCGATCGCCACTTCCCCGGCATCAAACAGCGCGTGGAACAGGTGCAGGTTTTCCGGCGTGGTCACGCGCTCGCGCTACCCACGCCCGGCCAGCTCGCCCGCGCCGAACTCGCCTCGCGCAGCGAAGGCCGCATCGTGTTCGCCCACAGCGACAGCCGTGGGGACGTCTCATCGTTCCCCGGCGCGTTGCGCGCGGCAAAGGTCGCGGCCAGCGCGGCGCGCGCGTTGCTCACGTAGCGCGTCAGCCTGCTCAGCCTGCCCCAAGGCACAGCGCGATCGCGTTGTGCACCGCGTGGGCGACCACGCAGGCGGCGAGGGAGCGCGTGCGCAGCATCAGAAAGCCGCTGAGTAGGCCAAAGACGAAGACGGGGACGAACGAGTAGACCGGGTGCGCCAGGGCGAAGGCCAAGGCGGTGAGCACCGGCGCCCAGTAGCGGCGCGGGCTCAGGCTGCGCTCGAGTTCGGCTTGCAACCAGCCGCGGA
>DASYCR010000007.1:0-2716 GCA_036500095.1 Polyangiaceae bacterium | reverse complement strand
CGATCAGACTTCCTTGCGGCTCCTCGCTGTCGAGCAGCGAAATCACGCTGCGCTCGCCGCGGTGCAAGTAGGCGGGCGGCTGCGCCGTGACGCGAACGAGCTCGAGCCAACTCATCGCGATCGGTGCGCGGCCGCCACGCGCGACCATCACGTCGAGGCCCTCGAGGACGCGATGTGGATCGCGCGCGACGAGCAGGCCAGCCAGCACCAGCACGGCAAACGCGGCCCGGCGCAGCCAGCGCGCCCGGCGAACGCCCGCCGCCTGAATCGCGTCGACTGACGCTTTCGCCAACAGACGCTCGAAATGCAGGGCGGCCAGCTCGCGGGAGCCCAAGCTCGCGTCCCACTCGACTCGCTCTGCGAGCCGCGCGGCGCGCAAGGCCCGCTCTGCAAGCGGGCGATCCACCGGGAACAGCACACGCGCGAGCGCGCGTCGCGTTTCGGCATATGTGCGCGCGTCACGAATGGATCTGGCGACGACCAGCAGTACCCCAACGGCGAGCAACGCGCCGCCCCCGAAACGCGCTAGCGTGGTCCCGAAACGCGCGAAGAGCCCGGAAACCAGCAAGGTCGCGAGGAGCAGCACCAGCCCGAGCAAGCGGACGGGCCCCCTTACCCGCGCCCGAAACGGGGCGGTCAGACGAGCGACGGCTGCGGGTAGCGGCACGCCGCGAGCTTATCACCGCCCGGGCATGCGAGCTGCGGGCGCGCCAGTGACAAGTAGCGAAAACTGGCTCATTCTTGAGACAGTGGCGAGCCCCGACGTCGAACGTCTGAAACGCGTGGTGCTAGCGCTGCCGGACGTCGCTTTGCGCGCGCGCTGGCTGCGCGACTTCCTGGCCGGCTTCGAGCCTGCCGAGCAAGCCCGAATGCTGAACGCCTTGTGCGAGGACGGCGAACGGAGCGATCCGCTCGCACGTGAAACGATCCTCAGCGTGGCCCTGTTGTTCGCGGCTCTCGGTGAATGCGATTTGGTGCAGCAGCTGCGAGCCGCGGCGGAAACGCGCCACCTGTGGAGTCTCGAGCGGCTCCTGCGACGCGCGCCGGAATCGCCGCACGAGCGTCCAGCGGACACGTTGCCCGTACCGGACTACGGCACGGGCCGCACGCTGACCGTGGGCGAGCGCAAGAGCCTCGCGCGAAGTCCGAATCGCCGTAGCTTCGACAAGCTGCTCAGCGATCCCCATCCGCTCGTGATCCGCCAATTGCTTTCGAACCCGCGCCTCACGGAGGACGACGTCGTGCGCATGGTTGCCCGCCGACCCGCTCGGCTGGAGGTCCTAAACGCGATCGCTCAAAATGGCCGCTGGCTCAGCCGCGGCAAAGTGAGGCTCGCGATCATCTTGAACCCGGGGTCACCATCCGCGATCGCGATGCCGCTGCTCGCCGTCTGCACCCGAGGCGAGCTAGTCGAGGTATTGCACAGCGCCGACTCATCGGGCGTCCTCCGCAGCACGGCGCGCGAGCTCCTGGAAAAGCGCCCGCCGTTGCGCCCCGGCGCCGACCTCAACTTGCAGTAGATGCGGAGCGCGTTGCGCCCCTAACCCAAAACTCGGAGCCGCTCACTCTTCTTCGTCTTCGGCTTCCCACTTGATCACGGCGCCGATGCTGATTTTCAGCGCGCACGCTTCACACAGCGGCGGCTCTTCGACGCGGTACTCGTCCCCCCGCGTCCACAAAAAGAGACCGGAACCGTGCGGAGGGCCGTCGAAACGACCCGCGCATTGGTCGCATTCGAACTGATCGACCGCGGCGGGCGCGCCGTGTTCGGCTGCAGTGAGCTCCGCTTCGGATCGGGTCGGTGTTTCGCTGGGCTTCAACGGGCTTTGCCGAGCATAGCACCGTCCATCGCGAGTCGCCTACTCTGCCGCCACGACACTGACGTCTGCAGCGGGCGCCTTGTTTCCACCGTCGGCGACGCCGCAGGAAATGGCCAGCATTTCGACGACGTCCATGTTCTGAATCTGCTCCTCTTTGGAGTGCGCTTTAACGCCGTCGCGCAGCATGGTCATGCAGAAGGGGCACGCGCTGGCAATCGTCTGAGCGCCCGTGTCGATCAGCTGGAGCGTGCGCTTGACGTTCACGCGATTCTTGTTCTGCTCCTCCATCCACATCTGCGCCCCGCCCGCGCCGCAGCAGAGGCCCTTCTTCTTGCTCATCTCCGCCTCGACCAATTCGACGCCGGGGATTTGCTGCAGGATCTCGCGCGGCGAATCGACGATGTCGTTGTAGCGGCTCAAGTAGCAGGAGTCGTGATAGGCGACGCGCGCCTTCACGGGGTTTTTGGGCACGAGCTTCTTTTGTGCCACCAGCTCGAGCATGAAATCCGTGTGATGAACGACCTCGAATTTGGCGCCGAAATCCGGATACTCGCGCGCGAGTGTGTTGAAGCAATGCGGGCAGGTCGTCAAAATCCGCTTTGCGCCGCCCTTTTCTCGGTAGCCGTTGAGCGTTGCGGCGTTCGTTTCGGCGAGCATGCTGAACAGGTACTCGTTTCCGGCGCGCCGCGCCGGATCGCCGGTGCACGTCTCTTCGTTGCCTAGGATCGCGAAGTCGACACCCGCCGCCTGCAGGAGCTGTACGGTACTGCGCGCGATCTTCTTGGCGCGATCGTCGTAGCTCGCGGCGCAGCCGACCCAGAATAAGACGTCCGCGTCCGGCTTCTCTGCGCACGTGCGTACGCCGAGCCCTTCCGCCCAGCCGGCGCGATCGACGC
>DASYCR010000006.1:0-4932 GCA_036500095.1 Polyangiaceae bacterium | reverse complement strand
CCCACGGTCGGCAATTTGAAGCGCTCGAGGTTGGTAAGGAGAGTGATCGATTGGGTGGGCTTCCGCAATTAAGTCTAGAGGTGGGTAGGCGTGGTTTCGTCGCTTACCTGCTCCTCGCGTCAAAGATTTCCGCCGTTACAGGAGCCTACCCCGATGAGAGCATTCTTCACCCTCGCTTCATGCACCGCAATGGGCCTCGCGCTGGTTAGCAGCCTCCAGGGCTGTTCCGCGTCGAGCTCGTCGCCGCCGCGCGCCCATGCCGGTTCGAGTAGCTCAGACGCTGGTGCAGGCGGTACCCCCGGCGCGGGTGGCACTGGCTCGCCAGCGGGCGGCACCAACTCCACTGCGGGCACGGGCACTGCGGGCACAGGCACGGCCGGCACAGGCACGGCCGGCACAGGCACTGCAGGTAGCGGTACGGCCGGCACGGGCACCGCGGGCACAGGCACGGGCACTGCGGGCACAGGCACGGCCGGCACGGGCACTGCGGGCACAGGCACTGCCGGCACGGGCACTGCGGGCACAGGCACTGCCGGTACGGGCACCGCAGGCGCTGGCGGCTCGGGCACAGCCGGCACGGGCGCCGGCGGCACGGGCACGGCTGGCACCAGTTCGGGCTCGGCCGGAATGGGCCCGATCGGCATGCTGGCCACGTGCACGACCGAGACCAAGGGCGCTATGTGCACGAATGAAGGCGTCGGATGCAAAAAGAGCTGTGGTCCTCAAAGTGTCGGCTGGAAGTCGGAGACGTGCACCAACGCACTCGTCGTCGAAGGCAAGACCTGTGAGTTCGAATGCGGCGATACCTCGGTCAATTGGGGTTGCTACAGCCTTACGGCAGCCACGAGCTGCGACACCACAAACGTGCCCGTGTCAGGTGCCGCGTGCACGGCCGCCGCGTGCGTGCCCTGCGCGGGCGGTTACAAGGACACCAGCAACACCGCGAAGACGGGCGCGTGCGTGTGCGTCGCAGGTGCCACCATGAGCAAGTGGTCGTGCGCCGCCACCACGCCGACCAATGCGTGGCCGACCTGCGTGCCGTGACGCTCCTGGTGAGAGCCGGCAAGCGCGCGTGCTATCGTGCGCGCATGCGGCTCCGCCTCGGGTCCTGCGCGCTTGGCTTCGCCCTGGTTAGCGCTCTCTACGCTTGCGGAGGCGTTACCAGTTTCTCCTCCGCCGCGGGCGGGACCGCGGGCGCCGCCGCCGCTGGCTCTGCCGTCGGCGGCAGCTATTCCGCGGCCGGCGCGAGCTCTGGCGCTTCGGGTCACGGCACTGCGGGCGTCGTCGGCCTCCCTGGCAGCGGCAGTGGCGGCGCACCTGCGGCCGGCGCGGCCGGCCTTGGCGTCGGAGGCGTCGTGGGCCGAGCCGGTACCGGCGCAAGCGGTACGGGTACCGCGGGTACCAGCACAGGCGGCGCGGGGCCCATTCATGCGCTCCCCGCGTGTACGACCGAAATGAAGGGCGCGACCTGTGTAGCGGAAGGAGTGGCCTGCAAGAAAACCTGCGGCCCGCAGAGCACCGGATTCAAGTCGGAAACGTGCCTCGGCGGCCTCGTCGTCGAGGGCAAGACATGCGAGTTCAATTGCTCCGATACGTCTGTCAATTGGTCTTGCTACAGCCTGGCGGCAGCTTCGTCCTGCAGCACGACGGTCCTCCCAATGCTCAATCAACCGTGCAACGTGCCGAGCTGCGCGCCCTGCGACGGTAACTATTTGGATAGCTCGGGGGCCGACAAGACGGGTGCCTGCGTGTGCGCCATGGGAGTGACGGGCGGCAAATGGTCCTGCGCCAACCTGACGGCGTGGCCCACCTGCGTGCCGTGACGGCGATGTGCCGCGCAAAACGCGGCGCCTACGCTCGCTCGCGCGCATTCTTCCTCCGTGAACCATTGTTGCTTGCTGACGACCAGCGCCGGTAAAGTGGCTCACTTCGTTCGGGGATCGCGTTCGTCTACAATCGATAGGGCTTCTTGCTTTTCGCGAAGGCAAAGCCCTACTCTGTGCGTCGATAGGCGGGGGAGGGAGAACACGCTATGACCAAACCGAGCCTGACCACCCGACAACTCACGCGCGTTGCGTTCGCCGGAATGAGCGTTGCCATCGCGGGGTGTTCGTCGTCCGACAAGGCGGCCACGCCCGTGTCAGCACCCGCCACCTTGAGTATTACGGATCCAAGTGACGGCGCGATGATCGCGCTCATAGGCGGCCTCACGGACGGCTCTGACTATAGCTTGGTCTACACAACGGAGAATTTCACGATCGCCGCACCGGGCGCGTGCGCAGGCAAGACCTCCCCGTGCGGCCACGCTCGCGTCTGGGTGGACGACATGGCTTGCAACGACATGGACGACAAGCTCCCGTACAACGTAGAGGGTGCAAGTCCGCTTGACGTCGGTTTCGACTACTGCGCGGGCGGCATTCCGGGTGCGCACACGATCAGGGTCGAGTTGCACGGCGACAACGGCGATTTGTTCACCGATCCCGCGACCGGTATGTCGGTCAGCGCGACCGTCGGCGTCACCATCACGCAGGGCGGTGGCGCAGGCGGGACCGGCGGCTGATTTTCGAGGTCTTGGCGCGCCAAGCGCTAGCGTGCAGAGCGGGGGCCGGTTCCCATCGCGCCGGCGCGGTGCTAGGAGCGGCCGTCATGAGCGGCCATTCCAAATGGGCTACGATCAAGCGCAAAAAGGGCGCCACGGACGCGGCGCGCGGCAAGGTTTTTACCCGTTTGATTCGCGAGGTCGTGACGGCCGCGCGCATCGGCGGCGGTGAAGTCGACGCCAATCCGCGCCTGCGCAAAGCCGTCGCGGACTGTCGCGCGCAACAGATGCCCGCCGACAACATCAAGCGCGCGGTTCAACGCGGCACGGGCGAGATCGAGGGCGCTGCTTATGAGGACGTACTTTACGAGGGGACCGGGCCGTCCGGGAGTCTGTTCCTGGTGGAGGGCACGACCGACAACCGCAATCGCAGCGCCGCCGAGCTGCGCAAGATCTTCGAGAAGCACAGCGGCGCGATGGGCGGCTCGGGCACCGCGCAATGGGCGTTCGATCGCCTGGGCACGATCACGCTGGAAAAGAGTGTGGTCAGCGAGGATCAATTGATGGAGGTGGCAGTGGGCGCCGGCGCCGAGGACTACCGCGACGAGGGCGACGTGTGGGTCGTCTACACGCCGCCGAACGACGCGGATCGCATCACCGCGGCGCTCGAAGGCGCAAAATTGCCGGTGCAGTCGAGCAAGGTCGCCTGGGTGCCCAAGAACCGCAAGACCGTGAGCGGGCGTGAAGCCGAGGTCTGCCTCAACCTCGTCGACTCACTCGACGAACACGACGACGTGGCCAACGTCTACTCCGACTTCGACATCTCCGACGAAGAAATGACGCGCATCGCCGGCGGCTGACGTAACGATTACGACCTAACACGGGAACGGCGAAGGGGAGAGCGAGAGCGTTGGGGGTGAGCATGGCTCAACGTAGTGCTGCGAGCACATGCGAAGCTCGACGCTGTTCGATTTGGCTTCACGTGATGCGCGGTACTGGGCGAACCCAAAAAATCTGGGTCTTCGCGCCTTCGCGGTTCAAATCTCACATGCCGGGCCAGCGGAATTGCACGATCGAGAAATAGGTGAACGCCATGTGCGAGACGATCGCGGGCACGAGGCGGCCGACTTGCGCGCTGAGAAAGCTCCAGACGAGACCACAGCCGAGCGCGGCGGTGACGAGTAGCGGGTTCGGGCCTGCCAGCGGATCGCGCAGCATCCACAGCGTGGGCGTGAGCGAAAGGCCGTAGAGCAGTACGCTGAGCGGTGTGCCGGCGCGTTTGCCGAAGCGCGCTTGCAAATCCGACAGCACCATGCCGCGCCACACGATCTCCTCGGCCGCGGCGACCAGCAGAATCAGGCACGTGAAACCGATCGAATGCTGCAGGTGCTCGGGGTTGCCGAGCTGCAAATAGATGCGCCAAAACCAGGCTTGGCGCGCGGTCCCGGCCGGCGCGAGCAGCGAGCGCCCCGCCCAAGAAGCGAACAAGAGCACGATCGCGGTGAGCGCGCCCATCGAGAGATCGCCCCAGCGCGGCTCGAGCTTCTCGACCAGCGTGCCGTCTTGCCACATGTCGCGCAGGGCCATGGCCGCGAGCAGCAGGTAGGGCAAGCTCACGCCCAGCCAAAATTGCGAGGAGGCCTGCGCGGCCGGGCGAAATGCAAAAGTATAACCCAACAGGGTGAAGACGAGAGCGAGCGTGACGCGGGTCATGTCGGGATGTCAGGTCGGTTCGGTCAGCTTGCCGTGGAGCCAGGATAAAATGCGCTCGGCCGCTGCCCGCTTCGAGAGCTCGGGTAGCGCGAGCGAGTCGTTCGGGCCGACCAGCGTGAGGCTCGTGTCGTCGCGGCCGAGCGCCTGCTCGCTCAGGTTGGCGACCACCAGGTCCAGCGATTTCTTCGTGAGCTTTTCGCGCGCTAGGCCGACGAGATCCGCGGCGTTGGTCTCGAGCGCGAAGCCGACCAGCAGCGGGCGCGTGCCTGTGCGCGCCGCGCCGATCTCCGCCAGTAGATCGGGGTTGGGCGTGAGTTTCAGCGTGAGCTCTGCGCTGCTTCGCTTGATTTTTTGGGGGGTTCGCTCGGCGGGGCGATAGTCGGCGACGGCAGCGGCCATGATCAGCGCGTCCGCGTGCGACAGATCCGCGCCGAGCGCGCGCCACAACGCTTCGCGCATTTCCTGGGCGCTTTGCACGTCGATGCGCGTGACGTCGCGCGGCGTGCCGAGCGCGACGGGGCCGGCGATCAGCGTGACGCGCGCGCCGAGCGCGGCCGCTCGCTCGGCGAGTGCGAAGCCCATTTTGCCGGACGAGCGGTTGCCCAGGAAGCGCACTGGGTCGAGCTCTTCGACGGTCGGCCCCGCGGTGATCACGAGCCGTCGCCCAGCGAGCGAGGGCA
>DASYCR010000005.1:0-2494 GCA_036500095.1 Polyangiaceae bacterium | reverse complement strand
ATCAGGGCCTCACCGCGATCCACCGCGTGCGACAAACCCGACATCGCGTGCGCGAACGTCGAGCTGGGCGCCACGCTGCTGATCGAGGGCGCCGCCCCGGCGTCCGTGTGCCCGAGCTCGACGACCCATGTCGGCCGTTCGTTGCCCACTCCTGAAATCCCCATCCCCCCTCATCGGACGGACTACAAACGAGTTGCTCAAACTCCGCGCAGTTTTTTCGAGAGCCGGGTGAGAGCGCGCGTATGCAGGCGGCTCGCCCATGATTTGCTCAGGCCGAGCTCCTCTGCCACGTGGTCGAAGCGATCGCCTTCGAGGTAGTGACGGCGCACGAGCTCCGCTTCCTCGCTGGGGAGCTCGGCGAGCGCTTGCCGAATCACGTTCAGGAGCTCGGCCCGACCAAACGCCTCCTCGGGGTCATCGCTCGTTGCGACCGGTGTGCGTTCGCCGTCTTCACCGTGCGCTGTCGGCGCGAGAAACCCGGCAGCCATGGCCGTCGCCATTGCGGCCAGGTGATCGCCGAGGGCTTGTTCGGCGTGCGCGCTGCTGCCACCCGGAGGCCGCGGCGCGTTCAGATCTTCGACCGCTCCCTCGCTGACCCGCGCTGCCGCCTGCAAACCATTGAGGCGTTCGTGTGTCCGACGCGACAAACGCGCCGACGCGCGGATGCCGTCGATGATCGCGCCGCGCACTCGGAAATTCGCGTAGCCTCGGAATGGTACGCCGCGAGAGCCATCGTAACGACGCGCAGCGTCGAGCAAGCCCTCGCGGCCGAAACTCAGCAGATCGTCGAGCTCCGCCGCGGAGCCCAAGCTGCGAATGATCTGGCGCGCCAGAATTTCGACAAGCTCGAGGTTTTGGTTGAAACGCTCGAGGACGTCCGGCTCGTCGGGGGCTCCCACTGCCCGCGGGACTGTAACACCACTCCCGCGCATTTGGGTCGTCCCTCGTTCGGCCGCGTGCCATATTCGGCTCAAGATGTTGCGCTGGGGCCAAGTCGTGGTCGCCTATCTCGCCGCCGGCGTGTGCGCAACTACGTTCGTGTTCTTGTGGCGCGGGACGAGCCCGCTCTATTACAGTGCGCCCTGGCTTAGCTTGTCGGCCACGGTGAGCCACGTCTACAGCACGCTGATCGGCCTGGCTTTTGGCGGGCTGGTCGTGATCAGCACGCGTGGTTTCGTGACGCACTTTGCGTGGGCAAGAAATCTTCACCGCGAGCTGCGACCCGTCGCGCGCGCGTTGAGCGGCACCGGTATCGCGGCGGTCGCCATCTCCAGCGCGCTCGGTGAAGAGCTCTTGTTTCGCGGCCTCCTGCAACCTTGGCTCGGCCTCTGGCTACAAGCGCTCGCCTTCGGCATCCTGCATTCTCAGCTGCGCGGGCCGAGCAAATGGGCCTGGGTGGTGTGGGCGACGGTCATGGGCCTCGCGTTCGGCGCGATCTACGCCCTTTCCGGGTCGCTGCTCGGGCCCATTGCGGCGCACGCGCTAATTAATTGGCTGAATCTGTCCTATCTCAAGGCACATGATCCCGAGCCGCCGCGGCGCGCCCTGGGCGGCTTGCTCGGTCAACGCAGCTGAACGAGACTCTCTCGAAATCGTGTCGATGACCTCCAGCGCGCCTCAATCTGCCAGCGTCCCCACCAGTGAATCCGGCTATCCGGAGGACCGGCCCCGCGTGCTCGTCGTCGACGACGAGAAGTTCATCCGCGACATCATCGCCGATTTTCTGGGCATGGAGGGTTACATCGTACGCACGGCCGAAGACGGCTCGAGCGCGGTCACCGAGCTCGAGCGCGCCCGCTATGACATGGTGATCAGCGATCTGAAAATGCCGAAGATGGGCGGCCTCGATCTGCTGAAGGAGGTCGCGCGCACTCACCCGGAAACGCTGACGGTGATCATGACCGGCTTCGGCACCGTCGAAACCGCGATCGACGCCATGAAGCGCGGCGCCTACGACTACATCTTGAAGCCGTTCAAGGTGGAGGAAATCGTGCACATCGTGCAGCGCGGGCTGGAGAAGCGCCGGCTCTCCGCGGAAAACCTGCGCCTGCGCGAGGCTCTCTCGCTCTACAAAGTAAGTGAAGCGATCGCCGCGAGCCTCTCCCTCGACGAAGTGATCGCGACGGTCGCGGACAGCGCGCTCAACGAGATTCGCGCGGACTTGGTGATGACCTGGCTCGACGACGGCGAAGGCAAGTATTTCGCGCGCAGCGTGGCGAGCTCGGGCGTGATTCCCGAGGGCGAAGAACTCGGGGAGCTCGAGCCGGCCCTGGTCGTCGAGCGCCTCAAGTCGATGGGCTTTCTGGTCGAGCATGGCGCGCGCGCCCGCGAGTACTTCGCAGCGCACCCAGCCCGCCAAGTCGCCAGCCTCTTGATCGTGCCGCTCAAGATGCGCGAGCGGCTATTGGGCTGGATTGGCGTGGTGTCGCTGGCAGCCGCCAAACGCTTCGACGAAGGCCAGCGCAAGATGCTGAGCATCGTCGGCTCGCGCGCG
>DASYCR010000004.1:0-3094 GCA_036500095.1 Polyangiaceae bacterium | reverse complement strand
TCACGTCCTTGTCCATGCCGACGGCGGAGCCGAGCACGGCGGCGCCCACGTAGGGCACTCCCGCCAGCTCGAGCAGACCTTGGATCGTGCCGTCCTCGCCCATGGGTCCGTGCAAGACCGGGAACACGACGTCCACGCCGAGTCCACTCCGATCGTCGACTCGCACGATGTGCTCACCGCCGCGCTCGGGGTGTGGTGGTAAGAGCACTCCCGGCATGGCCTCGTTCAACTTGACGAGCCGAGGGTCACGCGATGAGCCGAGCAGTAGCGCCGCCTCTTGCAGGTGCCAGCGACCGCTCTTGTCGATGCCGATCAGGATCGGCTCGTAGCGCTCGCGGTCGAGTGACTCGAGCACGAAGCGCGCTGAAAGCAGCGAAATTTCATGCTCCGCCGAGCGCCCGCCGAAGAGCACGGCGACGCGGAGCTTTGGGACGGAGCTCATCAGAACCAGTATATCTGCGCGTACGCCAGCATACCGGCGGAAATATCGAAGTAGTAGGAACCGCTCACCTTGGGCGGCAGCGGCAAAGTCCCACAAGTCATCGTCATGCCGTTGATTTTGATCGTGCGATCATCCGCGTTCGAGCAGCCCCAGCCTTGCAGATCCTGCTGCACGCGCAGACAGACCGGGCCGGTCGTATTGAGCGTGTAGCTCTGCCCGGACACCTCCATCGCCGGCGCGCACCTGCCATCGTTCGGCATGCCGGCGGTACCCGTGCCACCCGTTGCGCTGCCACTCACTCCGCTGCCGCTCACTCCGCTGCCGCTCACGCCACCGCTGCCCGCTCCGCCAGCGGCGAGCGCGCCGCCCGCCGAGAACGTTGGCGAGTCATAGTAGTTGATACCAGGCACGTTGCCGCAGCCACAGGCGAAACCCGTGGCGAGCAGCGCCGCCCGAAGATAAGGCGCTTTGGACCAAGCCATTGTGCGCGGAGCCTAGCTCAGACTCGTAGCCATGGTCTACGCTCGCCACCATGAACGTACTCATCATCGGTGGTACAGGCCTGATCAGCACTGGCATCGTGAAGCATCTGCTCGCGCAGGGCGCTACAGTGACGATGTACAATCGCAAGCAGCGTGAGAATACGCTGCCGCCGAGCGTTCAGCAGTTGTCGGGGGATCGCAACGCCTTCGCGGAGTTCGAGGGTTCGTTCGCGAAGGCCCGCTACGACGCCGTGATCGACATGATCTGCTTCTCGCCGGACCAAGCGAAGAGCGCCGTGCGCGCGTTCGGCGGACGCTGCGAGCAATTGCTGTTTTGCTCGACCGTCTGCAGCTACGGCGTGAAAGTCCCCCCGCACGTGTTGATCGACGAGACGTTCCCGCAGGAGCCGCTCAGCGACTACGGCAAGAACAAGCTCACTTGCGAACGGATTTTCCTGGCCGCCGCCGCGGAGAAAAAGTTCGCCTGCACCATCGTGCGCCCGAGCCACACTTACGGGCCCGGCGGCTCACTGATCGATCAGCTCGAATTCGACAGCGGCACCTGGGATCGCGTCGTGCGCGGATTGCCGATCCTGTGCGCGGGCGACGGACTCGGACTCTGGCAATCGACCCACCGCGACGACTGTGGCATGGTCTTCGCGCAGGCCACGCTGCTGCGCAAAGCGTACGGTGAGGCATACAACGCCACGCGCGACGAAGTCTTCACCTGGCGCGACTACTATCGGCACGCCGCGCGCGCTCTCGATGCGACCGCGCAGTTGCTGTTCGTGCCGACGGCTTGGCTCCTGCAGAGGCTGCCCGAGCGCATGGGCTTCCTGCGCGAGATCACGCAATTTCACGGCGCCTACTCGTCGGCCAAAGCCAAAGCCCATTTGCCCAGTTTCCACGCCAATATCGGCTTCGAGCAGGGCGCGCGCGAGACGCTCGCGGACGTGCGCCGCCGTGGCGCGTGGCGCGACAGCCAAAGCGACACCGCCTATCAAAAAGTGGTCGATGAAGCGCTAGCGCTCGGCCTCAAGCCGGAGCCCGCGTAGCCGAACTTGCCCTACTGGGCCGGTGTCCTGTCCGCCAGGCGCTCGTATCCCGCGCAGCGAAGCACGGGCAGCGCGGGATACTTGGGAAACTGCGGCTCACGGCGACTGCGTTCGCAGAGCCAAAATTCGCTGGCGCGCTGCGAGCGGACGATTTTTCCGAACCGACAACTCGCGCACAGCCCGACGCGACGGAGCCGCTCGGCGTCCTCGGCGTTCACCTTCATGGCCCGCTTGCCCTCAACTCGGCGCGTCGCACGGATTGGCGAGCGGCCAGATGCGACGAAAGCCGACGCCCATCACGCGATCGTCGTCGCGACGCACGACCGCGCCGTAGCGGCACTTTTCGATCAAGGTTCCGTCGGCGAGTCCGCTCACGTCTTGGAAACGCACGCGCGCGCCCTCCTCGAGCGCGGCGAACACGCGCACATCGCAGGCGATCGCGTCGAGCTCGGGCGCGGGATCGTCGATCGGCGTGAGCGCGTCGAGCGTGGTTCGGCGCACCCAGCCTGCACCCGAGAACACGTGCACGTCGCTACCGCTGCCGAAGATCACGACCCCCGTCGCACCGGTATCGAGAAAGCAGACCACGCGCCCGGCTTGTTGGTCGGTGCGAGCACGACCGCCCAAGCGAGCGCGCACCGCGTCGAGCGTGGCGGCCGGCCGCTGAGCCCCCTCGACGGGCAGGAAAACGCGACGCGACACCCCGCGGAGTGTAGATCATCCGCGCTCGCGATACGAAAAGCGCAACCCGCGATCGGGCGAAGCCCGAGGTGCTAGGCCAGGAGCGGAAGCGGAAAACGCACGCGATTGAGAATTTTTCGGAGCCAACGCATGGTCAACGCTCGTTTCTGACACCGAACAAGCTCGATGTGTGTGCTCCTCCTACACCTTTTTGCTCGGCGCGGGCAAGCTCCGGAGCCAGGCACTCGCCAACCTGTCGATATAACGCGCTATTTTTGACCGGCTGCGAGCGCTGCTTCGAGCCGCGTGACCCGTGCAGCGAGTTCCTCGCCGCTGGCAGCTCGGACCGTGACGTGGCCGATCTTGCGTGCCGGTCGCGGTGTCTTTCCGTACAAATGCAGATGAGCATCCGGAATCGCCAGCACGGCCTCGAC
>DASYCR010000003.1:0-11206 GCA_036500095.1 Polyangiaceae bacterium | reverse complement strand
CGGACATGATCCCGTGCGGCGCCGCTTCGCTGCTGGTGCCGAACGCGCTGGCGTCCGTATTGGCCGTGGACGCAGCGGATCTCTACTTTGGCGGGAACCAGAGTCAGGGTCTGTACAAGATCAAGAAGACGCCCTAGCTGTTTTGTCATCGGGGCGGCACGCGCCGCCCCGCCCCGCCGAAATGAATTCAGCGGGGCCCCACCCCACGCGGCACCGAACACGGCATAGGTTTCTGCATTTTTGCTCGAGTTCCCAAACCGTTTGTCCCTCTAGCACTACAGCCAGAACACCCTCAAGGGTTAGCGAGAGTTGCCCAGTTGTTGGGCATCGCCAGGCCATTTTGGACGCCCGTCATCAGGCCGCTGACGATGGTCGGGTACGTCTGAGCGTACGTCTTGCGATCGAACAGCGCGAACGAGCCGTTGCCGGAGCCGCCGTTGTCCCACCAGATGGGCACCAGGCCGCCGGTCGTCGTGTCTTGAGCGTAGGCGAGGGCGTGTGCCGCTCGGTTGGTCGTTGCTTGCACGCCCATGGAGCCCCACTCGCCGATGAAAACGGCCTGAGTCGGCAGCCAGACGCGAATCTGCTGGGCGATGGAGTTCTGCATTTTCGTGTAGTCAGAGGAGCTGCCCCAGGCGTACGGCGTGGTGCCCAGCCCGAAGTTCGTCGGGTAGTAGGTGTGTAGGGAGATCACCAGATTGGGATCATTGATGATGCTCGCCTTTTGCATCGCTTGGATGCCTGCTTGGATCGGGCTTGCGCCTACGGGTTGGATCATGACGATGCGAGTGGCGTTGGCTCCGCCCGTGCCGCGGATCGCGTTCACGCACGCCTCGAGGTACAAATTGAGATCGGTCTGCGCCTGCGGCGTGTTTCCACCGCCGGCCTCGTTGGGCTCGTTGAAGCACTCGAGCATCAGATGATCGTCGAAAGCTTTGAAGGCCGTTGCGATCTGGCCCCACACGGCCGTGACCTCGGCCGCCACTCCGGCGGCGCTCGTGGTTGACTGAGGGAAGGTAACCCAACCGCCGTTGCCGTCCGCTTCGTGGTGTGTGTTGACGAAAACGTACATGCCCGCGTCAACGGCCCATTGCGCCGTCTGCACGACCTTGCTCATCCACGCTGCATTGATGGTGTACGCGGGGCCCGCGCCAATGTGATTGGTCCAGGTGACGGGGAGCCGCAGCGTCTTGAATCCGGCTGAATGCACGGCGTCGATCAGAGCCTGAGTGGGCGTGGGATTGCCAAAGCTCGTCTCGTTGGGCGACCCATCGAATGAATTGCCGAGATTCCAACCGGGAGCCATCTGTGTGACGGCCTCTTGGGGAGTCAGTGGCCCCGTGGACCCAGCCGCGCCCGCGCTGCCACTCGCGCCCGCGCTGCCACTCGCTCCCGCACTGCCACTCGCTCCCGCACTGCCACTCGCTCCCGCACTGCCACTCGCGTTGCCTCCGCCGCCCGCATTGCCTCCCCCGCTCACGCTGCCACTCGCGCCCGCGTTGCCTCCCCCGCTCACGCCGGCCGCGCCTCCGCCTGTGATACCGGCGCTGCCGCCCATGCCTGAAGTCCCGGCGCTGCTGCCGCCGCCGCCCCCGTTGCCGCCCGTTGCAGCGTCGCCCGCGCCGCCCACGGGCGCCGCTGAGCCAGCCCCACTCGAACCGCAGCCCGCCAGCAGAAAGAAGAAAGCGCAGTACCCGAATCGCATTGTGTTCACTGCCATGATCAATAGCTGAAAGGGCGCGCTGTGCGTTTTCTTTTCCCAAAAGTTGTGGAAAAGCGCGGCCACTGCCAGCCCTGCTCAAGTCGAGAATCAGCCTCTCGCGCCCGGAATGCTGCGCAGACGCGCCGCGCGCTTCGGCGGCGGGCGCAGGGCGGCCGACAACTGTTCGACCAAAAAGTCGCGAAACAGCGCGACTGCGGCGGGTTGGAAGCGCACGGACGGCGCGAGCACGTAGAGCGCGCCGCCGCGCTCTGCATACTCGGGTAACAAGCGCACGGTTGCCTCCGGCGGCGAGTGCTTGGCGCAGCTCGCGGGCATGACCGTCGGCAAGAGACCGATGCCGAGTCCTCGCTCCACGGCGCGCCGCACCAGCGTCAGATCGTCGGCGCTGAGCGGGCCGCTCACGTCGACCGACTCCTCGCCCTTCGGCCCGTGCAGCGTCCAGCGCGCGCGCCCCGAGCGGCCGCGAAACAGCACGCAATCGTGCTCGCGCAGATCCGCGATCCGCGCGGGGCGACCGCGCCGTTTGAGGTAGTCCGGTGCTGCGAACAAGCCGAGCTCGGCGTCGCCGATCTTGCGCGCGACCAAGCTCGAGTCGCTGAGCTTGCCCGCGCGCAGCGCGAGATCGAAGCCGTCCGCCACCAGATCGACCACTCGCGACGAGAGCGACAGCTCGACGTGCACCTTCGGGTATTTGGCGACGAACGACGACACGATGTCGGGCAGCGAGAGAATGCCGATGTCGAGCGGCGCCGTCACGCGCACGACTCCCCGCGGAGCCTTGCCCAAATCAGCGACGTTGCACGACGCCTCCTCGAGCTCACTCAGCGACCGCCGCGCGCTCTCGAAGAAGGCGTGACCGGCGTCGGTCAGGTGAAGCTGGCGCGTGGTGCGTTGCAACAAGCGCACGCCGAGCTCGTCCTCCAAGCGCGTGACGGTGCGGCTCACGGACGACTTCGGCAGGCTGAGCGCGCGCGCCGCCGCGGTGAAGCTCTCGAGCTCGACCACGCGCACGAACACCGCAATGTGGTTCAAATCCATTGTTGTCATGATAGCAACCAGGTTTTGCTCTGTCCCTTACTAGTTGTTTTTTACGCAACAATTAGGATTCAGCTGGTTCCCACCACAGCGAGGTCTTCCCCATGAATTCCAACAAAATCGTGACTACCGGCCGTTTCTTGCTCGGAGCCGCGTTCACCGTCTTCGGTGCCGCTCGCGCTCACCGTGCTCGCGCCCGTGCTCGTGAACATTCTGGCGTTTCACGCCTTCCTAGCGCCAGCAGCGCTCGGCTTGCCGATCGTGCTCACGGGGCTCGAGCTATCTTTGGCCTACGCCTATCGCGACGTGTTTGCCCCGATGCTCGCTGCGCGCGCGGCGCCGTCGAGCGGGCCGAGCTCGGCGCGGCGCCCGGCGCACGCGCACGGCTGACGCCCGGCGCTACTTGGCAGTATCGAATCTCCGGTGAAGACCAAGAAAGCCAAGCGCTTACGGCCGCAGCGAGCACCGAGAAACTGTGCGAATCAAGGGAGATGAGCTAAGATTGCGCCATGGCCGAGCCTGCTGCCGCCCAGAAACCGAAGCGCGTGCTTTACCGATTCCCGGTCGAGCTGGGACCGGATGAGCTCGCCGAGCTGGGTAACGTGCTTTCGGCCGAGGTGACGGCCCATCACCTCCGTTGGCTGGAAACGGGTGAGGGGACGCCGTGGCCAGAATCGTCCGACTGACACCTGGGTACCTCCGCACCTTTCAGCGATTGAATCTGGCCCGATGGCGAGGCGCGCTCGGCGCAGCTATCGCGAGCCTGGGTCGTGACGAGCTGCCGGGGCCCGCGGACTTCGAGACCATCATGCCCAAGACGCTGCGTGTCTGGGCGCGGCGAGTGCCGGGCGCAAACTTGTGGATGTACTACTCGTTCGAGGCGAGTGAGGTACGAGTGATCACGGTGGTGGGCGTGCCGCCGGTGCCGATCGACGAGTAACCTCCGGCGATGCCGTCCACGGAGCGG
This sequence comes from Polyangiaceae bacterium, assembly GCA_036500095.1. Classification (GTDB taxonomy): domain Bacteria; phylum Myxococcota_A; class Polyangia; order Polyangiales; family Polyangiaceae; genus PMG-095. The sequence continues at coordinate 7,481 of DASYCR010000003.1, read as the reverse complement.
ACGTAGTCGGTTGGAGCGCCTTGCAAGGTTGAGCTCGGCTAAGGTATCGATCGTGGAGCGTCAGGAGCGCGTGGCCGCCTATTTGCTCGACGCCCTGCGCAGCGCGCACCCGCATCACTGGCGCCAAGGAAAGCGTCAGATACCGCTGGCAAACGCCGGTGAAGGCGCCGCGGTGCGTGTCTTCGCCGAACAACGCGTGCGCGGCGTTTCCGAGCTCGCGCTCCGCGGGCTTAGCGTGCTCGGCACACCATTTCCGGCGGTCCTCACGGAACAACCGGCGACTGCCGTCGAGATCCTGCATTTGCAGGCACGCGGCGCGCGTATCGTCACGCTCCTGCCGCCCGACGCCGCTTCGCCACCACCACACGATGGGCCACTCGCTTTCACGCTGCACGATCTGTGTCACCTCGCGAAATTCTCGGATAGGGCGTGCTACGACGAACAAGTGGGCTTGTTCCGCGCGCTGGAGGGCGCGTTCAGCTCCCCGCTCTGGCAGGCCGAAGAGCGAACGCTCGATGGCAGCTGGCAAGCGAGTCGCGACAGCGTCTCAGCCGACATGAACGGGTCTGCCATTTTCTTGTTCGCCGTGCTGAAGATGAAGCTCAAGATGGCCGCCCGACGCCGGCTCGCCGCTCGCACGGATCGCGTTGCAAACACCAGCGGCCCGCTCAGCCATGAAGAAGAGCGCGAGTTCGCGGAGCTGCTCGCGGTATTTTTGCGCGCGCTCGGGCTCGAGGGCGCGCTGTACGACGCCGCGATCAAAACCTCGGCGAGGCGCGATTCCCCGGCAGCCGCAACGCTACTCTGTCGGCACTTCGCGGCACGCGCTCGCCAGCCCTGAAGCTGACTGCTACTCTCGCGCGCGATGTCCGCGCTCGACGATTCCGCGTTCGTACCAGGTGTCGAGCCGAGCGAGCCGTCGTGGCGCGGCTCTTCGCCGGTGCTCGCGCCGTTTCATCCCGCAGTGCGCACGTGGTTCGAGCGCCGCTTCGAGCACGGGCCGACGGCCGCGCAAGAGGCGGGCTGGCCTGCGATCGCGCGCGGCGAGGACACGCTGATCGCGGCGCCCACCGGCTCCGGCAAGACTCTGTCCGCTTTTTTGGTTTGTATCGATCGGCTGTATCGCGCGGCCGAACGCGGCGAGCTTTCCGAAGACACGACCGAGGTCGTCTACGTGTCGCCGCTCAAGGCCTTGGTCACGGACATCCACGAAAACCTGGAGCGCCCGCTTTCGGAAATCCGGGCCGTCGCGGAGGAACTCGGCCTCAGCGCGCCCGCGATCCGCGTCGCCACGCGCAGCGGCGATACGCCGCCCGCAGGCCGGCTGGCGATGGTCAAGCACCCGCCGCACTTCCTGATCACCACGCCGGAGTCTCTGTATTTGATGATCACCTCGGCCCGCAGCCGAGAAAATCTGCGGCACGTGCGCACCGTAATCGTGGACGAAATCCACGCCGTCGCGCGCGACAAGCGCGGTTCGCACCTGGCGCTCACGCTCGAACGGCTGGAACACGTCGCGCGCGAGCGCCCGCAGCGCGTCGGGCTCTCCGCCACTCAGCGCCCGATCGAGCGCGTGGCGCGCTTGCTCGTCGGCGCCACGCGCAGCACGCCGGAAGGCGCGCCGCGCTGCACGATCGCCGACGTCGGTCACCGCCGCGAGCTCGACCTCGCTCTCCAGCTGCCAAGCACGGAGCTGTCCGCCGTCGCCTCGACCGAGCAAATGGCGGACGTGCTCGACCAGATCGCCAAGCTCGTGCTCGAGCGGCGCACCACGCTCGTGTTCGTGAACACGCGCCGGCTCTCCGAGCGGCTCGCGCACCTTTTGGCTGAGCGCTTGGGCGCGGATCAGGTGGCCGCGCACCACGGCAGTTTGTCGAAAGAGCGCCGGCTGCGCGTCGAAACGCGCTTGCGTGAAGGGTCGCTCAAGGCCCTCGTGGCCACGGCGTCGCTCGAGCTCGGCATCGACGTCGGACCGGTCGAGCTCGTCTGCCAGGTCGGTTCGCCGCGCAGCATCGCCACGTTTTTGCAGCGCGTCGGTCGCGCGGGTCACAGCCGCTTCGCGACGCCGGTCGGGCGCCTCTTTCCGCTCACGCGCGACGAGCTCGTCGAGTGCGCGGCCTTGCTCCGCGCCGTGCACGCGGGGCGCCTCGACGCCATCGCGCAACCCGTCTCGCCGCTGGATATTCTGGCGCAGCAGGTCGTCGCCGAGTGCGCGGCCGAAACCTGGACGGAAGACGCGCTCTACGACTTGATGCGGCGCGCGGCGCCGTTCGAGCATTTGCCGCGCACGGATTTCGACTCGGTCGTCGAGTTGATGTCGCAGGGCATCACCACGGGTCGCGGCAAGCGCGCGGCCTACTTGCAGCGCGACCGCATGAGCGGCGAGCTCAAGGCGCGGCGCGGCGCGCGCCTCGCGGCGATCACGTCGGGCGGCGCCATCCCGGACAACGCGGACTACCGCGTGGTGGCCGAGCCCGACGACACCTTCATCGGCACCATCAACGAAGATTTCGCGATCGAGAGCATGGCGGGCGACGTATTTTTGCTCGGCAGCACGTCGTGGCGCATTCGCCGGGTGGAAAAGGGCGTCGTGCGCGTGGTGGACGCCGAGGGCGCCGCACCGACCATCCCGTTTTGGCTCGGCGAAGCCCCCGCGCGCACGGTCGAACTATCGGAGGAAGTGTCGGAGCTGCGCGCGGGCATGCAGGGCGCGCTCGAACAAGGCGGCGTGCACGGCGGCATGCGCTGGGCCGCGCGCGAAGCCTCGCTCGACGAAACCGCCACGCGAGCGCTCAGCGAGTATCTGGAAGCATCGCGGGTTTCGCTCGGTCTCTTGCCGACGCGGCAGGACATCGTGTTCGAGCGCTTCTTCGACGACACGGGCGGCATGCAGCTCGTCGCGCATTCGCCGTTCGGTGGCCGACTCAACCGCGGGCTCGGCCTACTGATGCGCAAGCGCTTTTGTCGCTCGTTCGATTTCGAGCTGCAAGCCGCGGCCAGCGATGACTCGGTGATCTTGTCGCTCGGCCCGCAGCACAGCTTCCCGATGACGGACGTGCACGATTTTCTGGCGCCGTGCGGCGTGCCCGACGCGCTCGTACACGCCGTGCTCGTCACGCCGATGTGGGCGGCGCGCTGGCGCTGGAACCTGAACCGGGCCCTGGTCGTCTTGCGCATGAAGAACGGCAAGAAAAACCCGCCGCAAATTCAGCGGATGGAAGTCGACGACATCACGGCCGCCGTGTTTCCGTCGCTGGCGGCGTGCCAGGACAACGCGGTCGGCCCGCGCGAGATCCCCGATCACCCGCTCGTCCGCCAAACCCTGGACGACTGCCTGAACGAAGCGATGGACACGCGCGGTCTCCAGCAGCTGCTCGACGCGATCGCCGGCGGCCAGGTGCGCCTGCATTTTCGCGAGACCACCGAGCCTTCGCCGCTCTGTCATGAAATCCTGAACAGCCGCCCCTACACGTTCCTCGACGACGCGCCGCTCGAAGAGCGCCGCACGCGCGCCGTGCAGGTGCGTCGTGGCCTGCCCGTACAAGCCCGCGATCTGGCGCGGCTCGATCCCGAAGCCATCGCCCGCGTCCGCGCTGAAGTGTGGCCCGAGCCGCGCGACGAAAGCGAATTCTGGGATCTGTTGCTCTCGCTGCGCATCTGCCGTCCCGACAGCAACTGGCAACCCCTGTTCGAACGCCTGAGCCTCAGCGGGCGCGCGCTCACCGTGCACACCGCGCGCGGGCCCGCCTGGTGCGCCACCGAGTCCGTCCCGCGCGTGCGCAGCCTATTCCCCGAAGCCCGCTTCGAGCCCGAGCCCGAGCTGCCCCCCTCGGTCGCCAACGAAACGCTGCCCGATCGCGATCTATTGCTGGCCGAAGCCCTGCGCGGTCAGCTCGAAATCCGCGGCCCGGTCACGCCGGCAGAGCTCTCGCAGATCACGCTCCTCGAGCCCGGCGACATCGCAATCGCCCTCGCGCGCCTAGAAGCCGAAGGCTTTGCCATGCGCGGAAATTTCGAGATCAAAGACGCATCTGACGGAAACGTCCAATACATCTCCCGCAGAGCCCTGACTCGCATCCACTTTTATACCCAAGCCACCCTGCGCAAAGAAATCCAGCCCGTCAGCGCGCAAGACTTCATGCGCTTTCTGCTGCGCTTTCACGGTCTCACGCAAGACACGCGGCGCAGCGGGCAACGCGGCGTGCTCAGCGCGATCGAACAACTGCAGGGCTTCGAAGCGGCTTCCGGCGCGTGGGAGCGCGAGCTGCTCGCCGCGCGCGTGAGCGACTATCGCAGCGAGTGGCTCGACGCGCTCTGCCTCTCGGGCGAGGTCAGCTGGGGCCGGCTCAGCTTGCGCGCGAGCCCGAGCGACGACGCGCGCAGCGCCACGGTCTCGCGCGCGACACCGATCACGCTCGCGATTCGCGAGGATCTACCGTGGTTGCTCAGCGCGGTCCGGCGCGACGCCGAGCCGAGCGAACCGAGCGGCGATCTCAGCGCGCGCTTGCTCGACGTGTTGCGGCAACGCGGCGCGCTGTTCTTCGGCGAGCTCCTGACGCTGCTCGACGTGTCGCGCGCCGAGCTCGCGCAAGCGCTGTGGGACGCCGTCGCGCGCGGGCTGATCGCCGCTGACGGCTTCAACGCGCTGCGCGCGCTGCTCTCGCCGGTCACGCGCGCGCACGCCGTTCACGCGAACGCATTCGGCCGAGGCCTCCGCCGCGGCGCGAGCGCGCGTTCGCTGCGCGAAGGGCGCTGGGCGCTCGTGCCCCGCAGCGCGCAAACGGATCGCGACGAGCTGGCGGAAGCCGTCGCCGAGCAGCTGCTGGCACGCTGGGGTGTCGTGTTTTACGACGTGCTCGCGCGTGAATCGATCGCGATTCCCTACCGCGAGCTGGTGTGGGCGTATCGCCGACTCGAGGCGCGCGGCGTGATCCGCGGCGGCCGCTTCGTGACCGGCTTCGTGGGTGAGCAATTCGCGCTGCCGGAAGCCGTGGACATGCTCCGTAGCGTCAAAAAGCTCGAAAAGCGCGGGGAGGTCTGCAACATCGCGGCCTGCGATCCACTGAACTTGGTCGGCATCTTGTTGCCGGGCGCGCGCCTGCCCGCGCAGCGCGGCCAAGTGCTCACGCTCGTCGACGGTGCGCCCGCCGGCGCGGAATCTGCGTAGGTCCCATGCACGGGGCACGCCTCCTGATCCTGTGGCTGGCCTGCCTCACCGCGCTCGCGACGGTGACGCGGAGCGCGCGCGCCGCGGATGCGTTCGTCGAGCTCCGGATCTCGGGGGTGATCAACCCCGTCAAGGCGCGCTTGGTTTCGCGCGCCGTCACTCGCGCCCGCGAGGAACACGCCAAGCTCCTCTTGGTATCGCTCGACACGCCCGGAGGTTTGGTGGGCTCGATGGAGGAAATCGTGACGGCGCTCACGAACGCCGGCGTGCCGGTCGTCACGTTCGTGAGTCCGCGCTCGGCGCAAGCCTCGTCCGCCGGTGCCTTCATCTTGCTGGCCGGCGACGTCGCGGCGATGGCACCGGGTACGCGCACCGGCGCCGCCCACCCCGTCGGCGAGGGCGGCAAGGCCATCGAGGGACCTCTGAACGACAAGGTTACCAACAGCCTCAGCTCGCTCGTCCGTTCGCTCGCCGAGCGCCGCAACCGGCCGAGCGCGGAAGCCGAAGCGATGGTGCGCGAGTCGACCAGTTACACGGCCGAACAAGCGTACGACAAAAAGCTGATCGAGCTGATCGAGCCCAATGAGCGCGCACTGCTCGATGCGCTCGACGGCCGGGAGGTCGCCGGGCACGCTCTGCACACGCAAAATCTCGAGCCAATCGCGATAGCGCCGTCCGCGTTCGAGACGCTGCTCGATCACCTCGCGGACCCGACGCTCACGTCGCTTTTGCTCTCGGTCGGCATGCTCGGGATCCTGTACGAACTGGCGACGCCCGGCATCGGCGCCGGCGGGGCCATTGGCGCTCTGTGCTTGGTGCTCGGCTTGCTCGGCAGCTCGGTGCTGTCGATCGAGCTCTCGGCCGTCGCGCTGCTCTTGATCGGCGTGGCCGCGCTCGCGCTGGAGGTCAAGGTGCCGACGCACGGCGTGCTGGCCGGCGCGGGCGTGGTCGCGATCTTGTTCGGCGGCATGTTGCTCGTCGATCAAGCCGACTATTTCGGCGGAGCGCGGCGCGTGAACCCCGCGCTCTTCCTGCCCGTGGTCATGCTCGTGGCCGCGCTGGTGCTCTTGGCGACTCGCGCGGCGCGCAAGGTGCTCTCGCAGCCGCCGCTGACGGGCGTCGAGGCGCTCGTGGGCAAGCTGGGCGAGGCGCGCTCGAGCTTCGGCGCCGAGGCGGCAGCGCGCACGGGCACCGTGTTCGTGGACGGCGCACGCTGGCCCGCCGAGAGCTCGGAATCCATAGTCGAGGGTGAGCGCGTGCTCATCGAATCCGTGTTGCTACAACCGACACGCCTGGTCGTTCGGCGCGTCACGTGAGGAGGACAAAATGGAAGCACTGTTCGGTTCTTTTGGTTTCTTGCTGCTGCTGGTGCTGCTGGTCGTCGCTAAATCGGTGCGCATTGTCAAAGAGTACGAGCGCGGCGTGGTGTTTCGCCTCGGCCGCGTCACCAAGGAGAACCTGAAGGGCCCGGGGCTCCGACTGCTCTATCCGTTCATCGATCGAATGACGATCGTCGATCTGCGCACGGTGACCTACGACGTACCGCCCCAAGAGGTGATCTCGAAAGACAACGTGACGATCAAGGTCAACGCCGTCATCTACTTCAGCGTGATGAGCCCGATCGACGCCGTCCTGAAGATCGCCAATCACTTCTTGGCGACCTCCCTGTACGCGCAAACCACCTTGCGCAACATCCTGGGTCAGCACGAGCTCGACGAGATCCTGGCCGAACGCGAGAAGATCGGCATCGCGCTGCAGCACGTGATCGACCAAGCGACGGACGCCTGGGGCGTCAAGGTGTCGGCCGTCGAAATCAAAGACATCGAGCTGCCCGAGGTCATGCGGCGCGCGATGGCGGCCCAGGCGGAGGCCGAACGCGAGCGGCGCGCCAAAATCATCGCCGCGGAAGGCGAGCGCCAATCCGCGGAGAAGCTGCAGCAAGCGGCCGAAATCCTCGCGCGCACACCGTCTGCCATGCAGCTCCGCTACCTGCAGACGCTGGTCGAGATCGGCGTCGAGAAAAACACCACGGTCGTCTTCCCGCTGCCGATCGAGCTCTTGAACCTCATGAATCGCGCGGTGCCTCCAGTGCGCGGCGGCGCGTGAAGTAACCGCGCGCGGCCGCAATAGCGCACATGCGAGCCTGCCCAGTGGTCGTGATCGCTCAGCGCTGGTCGTAGGCGAGTGTCACGATTGCTCAAACTGTACAATTCGTGGCTGGTTGCGGGCGCGACGCTGATTGCGAATCTCCGCGTTTCTGGCATTCTTTGTCAGAGTTTGCTGGCGGCAATGGGTGTCGCCCGCGCCTTAACTT
>DASYCR010000002.1:0-4151 GCA_036500095.1 Polyangiaceae bacterium | reverse complement strand
GCGGGTTGTACTCGCCGCGCGCCATCAACACGTCGCGGAAGTTGAGCGACGCGGCGCGCAGGCGAACGAGCACTTGGTTCTCGCCGCAGGTCGGCAGAGCCCGCTCCTCGAGCGTCAAGTTTTCGAAGCCGAAGCCGCCGCGCAGGCAAACGACGCGCATCCGCCGATCAAGCCGCGCGCAGGCCGTCCAGGTCAAGCTGGATCAATGCGGCTCGGGTCGCGCGCGCGTGAGGTCCGCGTCGATTTTTCGGAGCCGCTCGAACGCGGCGCGATATCCCGGCCGACGCTCGCGCAGTAGGCCGTGCAAAAAGTGCCGCAGTACGAGCAGTTTGTGCTTGGGCAAGTCATGCAGGTTCGCGCGCTCGTTGCACAACGCGACGAGCGCCGGCAGGGAAGCACTCGGTGCGCAGTCGAGGAGCAGCTCCAGCCGCGCTGCTTCGTCGCCGCGCTCGGCCAGTTCACGGGCGGTCTCGCCGAGCGCGCGCTCCGGTGCGCGATGCCACAGCTCGGCGAACAGTTCAGGCGTGGCCGGTGTGCGTGCGAGCACCTGTTCGAGGAGCGCGTCGGGAAGGACCGCGAGCGCCACGCTATCTACCCGGCCGATTTCACCGCGCTCGAGAGCGCCCGCAAATGCCTGCCATTGTTCGTCGCCGAACAAGTCATAGGGCGCGACCGCGCGCGCGTCGGCGAGTAGCGCGCTCAAGAGTTCGCCCGGAATGTGGGGCCAAAACCAGGCTCGTTCGGCCGCCTCGGGCAGTAAGAATGCGGCGCCGGCGCTCGGCCGACCTGCCGCGTCCCAGGCGTTCCAGATCGCTTGCGCGAGTTCGCTGCGCGAAAAATCGCCGTTTTCGACGAGCGAGAACAGACCCGCGAGAGCGCTTGGCGGTTCATGGATGCCGCACACGGTTTCCCAGCTCAGCACTCCGTGCACCGCTTCTTCCGCGATCAGCGCCGGGCGTTCGAGCGGGTGAGGGGAGTCGCCGCCGGTGAGGCTACCGAGCTCGCCGCGCAGTCGTTGCACGAGTGCATAGACGCCGAGCTGCCACCGGGCTGGCGCGCGCTCCGCCGTCAGATCCCGCTGCATCACGTCGCATATGGCTCGCAGCGCGGCGCTCGACTCGCTCAGCTGCCAAGGTCGCAGGACGGCGTGACGCTTGCCCGCGCGCTGACCGAGCTCTCCGCTCACGCTGAGCGCGGCCAGGTAGAATGCGCCTTCGGAAAGCAAGGCGTGCTCGAGCTGATCGCCCGCGTACTCGACGCGGGCTCGCGGCAGCTCCGCGTCGAACGAGCAATGCGTGTCGAGCGCGTCGTTCCAGAGCGCCTCCAGCGAGTCGGCGTGGAGCTCGACCCGCGTCAGCAACGCGGCGCCCGCTGCGCGCAGAGTGAGCTCGAGCGCAGCGCACTGGGCCGGGTCGGAGCTGCCCTCGAGCTCGAGCACTTGATCCACGAAACGCGCCCCCTGCTGTGCAACGCACTGCCGTACTTCATCGGCGACGAGCGGCGCGGCGTGACCACGGAGCAGCGCTTCACCCCACTCGAGCGAAGAACCGGAGACCAACGAGCGCAGCGCTTCACGGCGCAGACTGCTCGCTAGAAAGCGCGGACCCAATGAGAGCGCGTCCGCGCTGCCGCCAATCAGGCCCGCGCGTTCGAAGGTGCGCACGATGCGAAACGCGCCCGGAGGTATCTTGCGGGCCGCGCGCTCGACGTCCGCGGGGCGGATACTCACGTCGGTATTGGTGAGTGACAAGCGCAACCAGTCGAGATCCGCGCCGCGCTGGTGCTCGCCCGGCACGAGCGCGAGCCAGTCGTCGAATGAACGCGGTTCGTCCCAGGGCAGATCGCTGTCGGTGAGTAGCCGGCGTCCCATGCCGAGCAGGAGCTCGAAGCTGTGCTTCTTTAGCCAGGCGGCGTTTGGCGATTCGGCTTCGATGCTGCTCGCGACGCGCTCGCGCACGAAGCGCGTCGCGACTTCAGTCAGGGACTTGCCGTGCAACGTGGATGCGCCGAGCTCATCCGACAGCCCGCACAAGCCGAGCACGCAGCCGAGGCCGTCGATCGCGTCACTCAGCGCGAGCTTGCGCTTCAACCAGAGCAGCGTGCGCTCGGGATCGAAGCGGCCGCCATTCGGCAAGCGCGCGGCGACCCATGCGATCAACGCCTCCAGGTAGCTCGCAACCGGCGGTGACTCGACGACTTGCCACTCGTTCGAACGAGGCCGAAAGGGCGCGGCCACGCACAGATCCGAACGCGGTGGCGGCGGCAGCGGACCGCTCTGCTGGTGCGTCAGCTCGATGAACGCGGGGCCTCGCGCGGGCAATTCTCGGACGGCTTGCTCGAAGCTGCGAGCGACGATGAAGTGCGCTTGCCCACGCGCCTCGAGAAATCGGCCCACTAGCGAACGCCCTGCTCCGCTCGCAGCTCGCCAGAACGTCGCGCGATACGCCCCCGGTTGGAGAACCGCTTCCGGAATACCCGGACACAGAGGCTCCTCCACGAGATCGAGTGCACGGGCGAAGCGCACGTCCCGAAGGCGCAGCAGCCGGGCGGATTGAGTCTTGCTGAGGCGACCCGGGTCGGCGCTCGAACGAACGTCTTCGAGCGGCACCTGGAGCACGTGGGACAGAACGCGCTGGACGCCCGGCCGCTCCGCGAGCCACTCCAGGCCTTGGTCGCGATCGAGCTTGCTGAAGAGTGCCGACAGAGAACGCTCACCGATCTGAGACTCCGCCGGCCAATCGGTTGAATAAAGGGCAGCTCGGGCGAGCGCACCGTAGCTCCGGTGCCCGCTTTCGGATTGACTCATCAGGTCGCGAAGCCAGCCCATCTACCTCGATTGCGCTGTCGGATGCATCTATTATGCATGATGTATACATAATGTAAAAATATGCAAACTTGATACAATAAAATCAATAATAACAAATAGTTATTGTCTGTAAAATGTTACTGAGTGAGTCCCAGATCAGTAGATGAAGCTACTGATCGACACGCCAGCTGCCGTCGTGGAGCTCGAGAATGAAGCGCCCGCCCGGCTGCAACTTGAGCGCCGTGATGTGTTGATAGCGTCCGTCTCGATCCACCGCGCGCACGTCCCAGACTCCGGGCTCCGGGACGGGTACCTTGACGCGAGTGCCCACTGGGATGGCGTGGGTCAAGACGTCGCCGCCCCAGGCCGCCGAGCCTTGTGGGGAGTCGAACTTGAGCTCAGTGCTCACCTTGGCCGTCTGCGCGAAGTACATCGAGTTGATGGGGACGTCGGTGGCATTGGCTACTTCGAACTCGACGTCACCCGAGCCGGTGCCCGCGCGGACGGTGACCAGGCGCGTGTTTGGTCCGGTGCCGCAAGCGAGGCCTAGAGCCACGAAAAGAAGCGCGCCAAGCGCAAATCGTCGATCGATACGCATGGTCCGGATGTAAGCCAGACCCTCGCGGCCGTGTCAAACCGCGCTTGCCCGATTCGCCGCGCTCGGACGCCCGAGTCCAGGGTAGAAGGGGGCTCGCGATGGCCGAGAAGCTGCCGGGCTTGATGGTTTGGTATCTGGTGTTCGTATTCACGACCACCTGTCACGAGGCCGCGCACGCGCTAGTTGCGTATTGGGGGGGTGACATGACGGCATACGAGGGTGGACACGTCACGCTGGATCCCGTGCCGCACATCGTGCGCTCTCCGGTCGGGATGGTGCTGCTTCCCATCCTCTCGTACTTGCAAATGGGCTGGATGCTCGGCTTTGCGTCGGTGCCGGTGAACGTCCTGTGGGGCAAGAAGCATCCGGGTCGGCAAGCGTTGATGTCGTTCGCTGGGCCGTTTACGAACTTGCTGCTCGCGCTTCTCGCGCTCGTGGCGATGCGCGCTTTGATCGGCGCGCACGTGCTGCGCTTTTCGGCGATGCACGGCCAGTTGGTGGAGGTGATTGGACACTCTTCACGTTCACCGCTCGGGGCGATGGCCATGGGTCTCGGCGTGATGTTCCAGCTCAACGTGCTGTTGTTTCTCTTCAACCTGGTGCCGATTCCCCCGCTCGACGGCGCTGGCGTGTTGGAGGGAGCGCTGCCGGACGTCTTCGGCGGTATCTACGATTGGATGCGGCGACTGCCGGGTATCGAGTTGCTCGGCGTGCTGCTCGCTTGGCAGGTTTTCTCACGCTACGCGG
>DASYCR010000001.1:0-3799 GCA_036500095.1 Polyangiaceae bacterium | reverse complement strand
GCGGTCTTCGGTGATCGAATCGAGCAGGCGCTTGATCACGACCAATTTTTTGACGCCCTGGATGCCGTGCAAGAGCGCGAGAAACACCTCGCCCATGCCACCCTTACCCAGGCGCGCGATCAGCTGAAACTTGCCGAACGGTGCGTAGACCGGCAGTGGGTCCGGCATGTCGCTGGTCGAGCGTCGCGGCGGCAACGGTGGCGGCCCCTCGAAGTGTGACTCGATGTGCGGCGTGAGCTCCGCCTCATTCGGCACGCTGACGATCGGGGACGAGCCGCGAGTCATGAGTGAAAAGGATCGCACGCTGTTCGCCTTTCTGCAAACGCCGCGCTCTGCATGCTCCGCGGCAAAACGGGACGCGTCATCCGAAACAGCGTTTCCGAACCGTCGGAACACGCGTGTCCAATGTGGTGAGAGCACGCACCTCGAGCGCTGATGTAGTGAGCGATTGCGCGGAAGCGAAGCACTGAACGCCAGTAGCGCGCGCGAAATCCGGATTTGATGTAGTCTGGAAAAATTGTCCAATTCAAGAGGAGGTCTCGTGAAAGCTGCCCTATCACTCTGTTTGCTTGCGTCGCTCGTCTGCGCCTGCGGGAGCGACAAGACTGCCGCGCCCGCCACGCCCGCCGGTCCCTCGAACGCCACGATCACGATCGCTGCCCCGACCATGGGGCAATCGTTCGCGCTCACGCCCGATAGCGTCGACATCGACGTAGACATCCAGGAAACGAACTTCACGCCCGTCCTGCTCGGCATGGAGGGCGCGGACATGTCCATGGGCCAGGTGCGGCTCTACGTGGACGGCGCGGCCTGCAACGATCCCGGTGAGGGTGCGATGCCGACGCCGCTCACGTACAACGCCATCCTGCCCAATGACGACGGCGAATCGAGCATCGGCATGGACTACTGCCAGGGAGGCACGACGCCCCTGATGGACATGGACCACACGCTCAAGGCCCAGCTCTGGCACGGCGACACCGCGCTGATGAACGCCGCCGGCATGGAGATCTCCACCACTGTGACGTTCCACACCACGTTCTCCGACACGGACGCGGGCACCCCGTGATTTGACAGGCGCGCGCCGATGACCCGCCATGCGCGCTTGAGTTACCTCGCGGCGCTGCTGGCCACCGCGCTCATGGGCTGCTCCACGGATTCGGCGAACGGCGGAGCAGCCGGAGGCGCGGCGGGCGCGAGCGGCGCGGGCGCGAGCGCAACCGGCGGCAGCGCGACAGGCGGCAGTGGGAACAACGGAGGCGCTAACGCGAGTGGCGCGAGTTCGGGAACCGCGGGTGCGACCGGCACCGCAGGCGCAACCGGAACTGCGGGATCTGCCGGCAGCGCGGGCACGGCAGGGAATGCCACCACCTCGGCGTGTCCCGGCGCGCGACCGGACGCGACCAACACGGGAGTCCCGGCGGGAGTCACGCTCACGGTCGTTGATCACGACGTGACGCTCGACCAAGACAACGCGACGCTCGACGCCTCCGACGTGCACGGCTTCGTGATCGTCAAAGCGAACGGCGTGCAAATCACGCGCTCGATCGTGCGCGGCGGCGTCGCCAGCCAAAACGGCGACGGCATCGAGGTAGTTTCCGGAGCCAACACCCTGATAGAAGACAGCGAGGTCGCGCTCGCCAATCCGTCGCCGTACCTCGACGGCATCGCTTGCTCGGATTGCGTGGTGCGCCGCGCCAACATCCATGGCGGCGTCGACGGCATGAAGCTCGGCTCGAATGGCACCGTCGAATGCAGCTACATTCACGATCTGTCGTCCTTCGCTTCGGATCCGAATCAAGGCGGCGGCCCCACCCACAACGACGCCATTCAAATTCTCTCGGGCTCGACGATCCGCGTGCAAAATAATCAGTTGCTGGCGGCCACCGATCAGAATTCGGCGATTCAGGTCACGCAAGACTTCGGCCTCGTGAGTGACCTGGTGATCTCCGGCAACTACGCCGACGGCGGTGGCTGCACCTTCAACTTCTCGCACAAGGGTGGCGCGAGCTTGGCGGTCACCGTGACCGACAATCGCTTCGGTCGAAGCTCGTTCTATGACTGCCCGATTCTAGAGAGCACGCAGACCACGCTCACCCAATCCGGCAACGTGTGGGACGACGACGGCACGGACGTGCCCATTCAGACGCACGATTGAACACGGCGCTTCCGCCCGGCCGCCCGCACTGCTAGAAATAGCGCGGGTTTTTGGGATGACCGACTCCATCACTCCGGGCAAGCTGCTCGCGGGAAAGTTCCGGATCGAGCGCGTGCTCGGTCAGGGCGGCATGGGCGTGGTCGTGCAAGCGCATCACCTCGTGCTCGACGAACCGGTCGCGCTCAAGTTCCTGCTCAGCGACGCGATGATGAACGGCGAAGCCGTCGCGCGCTTCGAGCGTGAGGCGCGCGCGGCCGTCAAGATCAAGAGCGAGCACGTCGCACGCGTCAGCGACGTGGGTCGCCTCGAAGACGGCGCGCCGTACATGGTGATGGAGCTGCTGCGCGGCCGCGATCTCGGCGCGCTGCTCGTCGAGCGCGGGCCGATGCCGCTCGAGGACGTAGTCGACTACCTGCTGCAAGCCGGCGAGGCTATCGCTGAGGCGCACGGCCTCGGTATCGTGCATCGCGATCTGAAGCCGCAGAATTTGTTTTTGACGCAGCGCGCGGACGGTTCGCCGTGCGTCAAGGTGCTCGATTTCGGGATCTCCAAACTGACGGGCCCCGGCTCGGGCTCGGGCAACGACGCGGGCATGACGCGCACGAGCGCCGTGATGGGCTCGCCGCTCTATATGTCTCCCGAGCAGTTGCTCTCCGCGCGCGACGTCGACATGCGCACGGACGTGTGGGCCCTCGGCGTCATTTGCTTCGAGCTCCTGACGGGCAAATCGCCGTTCATGGCGGAAACGCTGCCGCAACTGTGCATGACGATCACGCACTCGCCGCCCGCTTCGCTACGCGGTTTTCGCCCGGATCTGCCGGTAGAGCTCGAGCAGTTGATCTTGCGCTGTCTGGAGAAAGACCGCGGCCGGCGCGTGGCTACCGTGGCCGAGCTCGCGCTCGCGCTCGTCCAGTTTGCGCCGCGGCGCGCGCGGCTTTCGGCCGAGCGTATCGAGCGCCTGGCGCGAGCGGCGGGCTTCACCGCCAGCGCGCTCGCGCTGCCTCCGTCTTCCGGAGGAGAAGCGCACGCGAACACCGCGAGCCAGCCGCTCGCGAGCCAAACCGCCAACGGCTTCGGCGCCACCAAGCCGTCGACGTCGAGTGGCGGTCGCGTCGCGCTCTCGCTCGCTGCCGTCGTGCTGCTCGCTGCGGGCGCGGCGTTCGCCTGGCTCCACCGCGGCACGGCGCCTATTGCAGAGCCCACGCTAGCCAGTACGGCCGCCACCGCGCCGGCCAGCGACGCGACGGGCGCACTGCCGCCTGCGGCCTCCGCCGTGGCAAGTGCGGACACGACTGCAGAGCTCGCCGCTTCGACGCCGCCCGTCGTGGTACCCGCCGTGACGGGTCTAGCCGCGCCACTGAAACCGAAACATGGACTCGCAGCGGCGGCGCAGCCCACGCCAGTAAGCATGAAGCCGGGAGCTCAAAGCCTGCCCGTGAAGCCCATTGACCCCAAGCCGAAGCCAGCGCAAGACGGCCTCGGAGGACGACTCTAATTATGGTGTTTCGGGCACACTGGGTTCCACTGATGTTGTTGGCGGCGCTCTTGCCCGCGCCGGCGGTCGCACAAACCGCTGACAAAAGCACGGCGGTCGCGTTGTTCGACGAAGCGGAAAAGCTGGCGTCTGCCGGCAACTTCGCCGAA